>JAEWYV010000143.1 GCA_023458615.1 Bacillota bacterium | reverse complement strand
ATCGGCGGTGGCGATTCTGCCTCTGCGGTCAAAAAGCTGGGCTTTGCCAAGCAGATGACGCATATCTCCACGGGCGGCGGCGCTTCCCTGGAGTTTCTGGAAGGCAAAGTTCTTCCGGGCGTTGCCGTTCTCAACGACAAGAAATAAGAATCTAGAGACCGCCGGGGCGCATCTTTGGCGCTCCGGCGGTTTCTCACGCAATTGTTATTCTACATTTTTAATAAACCAACGCACCTGAAAGGAAAGTAAAGACTATGAGAAGACCAATTATCGCAGGCAACTGGAAGATGAATATGACCCCCGCCGAGGCGGAGCAGCTCGTTGTAGAGCTTATCCCGCTCGTGAAAGATGCGGCTTGCGACGTTGTCATCTGCCCGCCGTATGTTGATCTCGCGGTCGTTGGCAAGCTGCTCGTCGGCACCAACATCAAACTCGGCGCGCAGAGCATCCACTGGGCCCCCAAGGGCGCATTCACCGGTGAGATCAGCGCGGATATGCTGCTTGCTATGGGCGTAAGCCATGCCATCGTTGGACACAGCGAGCGCAGACAGTATTTCGGTGAGACCGATGAAACGGTCAACAAGCGCGCAAAGGCTGCTCTGGAGGCGAACATCACGCCCATCATCTGCGTTGGCGAAACGCTCGAACAGCGCGAGAGCGGCGTGACCGACACCATCGTGAGCAAACAGACGGTTGCCGCGCTTGCCGGTTTCTCGGCAGAGGACGTCGTCCGCTCGGTTATCGCCTATGAACCCATCTGGGCCATCGGTACAGGTAAAACCGCAACCAGCGAGGACGCAAACACGACCATCAAGGTCATCCGTGATGCCATCGCGGGCGTTTACGGACAGAAGGTTGCCGACGAAGTTCGCATTCAGTACGGCGGAAGCATGAACGCGAAGAATGCCACCGAACTCATGGCAATGCCGGAGATTGATGGCGGACTCATCGGCGGCGCAAGCCTCAAGAGCGAAGACTTTTCAAAGGTGGTTCATTTCTAATGACGAAACCGATCACCGCTTTAATCATTCTGGACGGCTTCGGCTGTTCCAAGGATAAGGACTTCAACGCCATCAAAGCGGACGGCGCGGCGAATATTTCGCGCCTCTGGAATGAATATCCCCACACACAGATTGCAGCCAGCGGAATGGATGTTGGTCTGCCGGAGGGGCAGATGGGCAACAGCGAGGTAGGACACCTCAACATCGGTGCCGGTCGAATCGTCTATCAGGAGCTCACCCGCATCACCAAGGCGATTTCCGACGGTGATTTCTTCGACAACGAGGCTTTCCTCGGTGCCATCGAAAACTGCAAAAAGAACGGCACCGCGCTGCATCTGATGGGATTGCTTTCCGATGGCGGCGTGCATTCGCACAACACGCATCTTTACGCGTTGGTAGAGCTGGCGAAAAAGGCCGGGCTGACCAAGGTGTTTGTCCATTGCTTTATGGATGGACGAGACGTGCCGCCGAGCAGCGGCAAAGGATTCGTTGAGCAGCTCGACGCAAAGCTATCTGAAATTGGTGTTGGCAAGATTGCGTCCGTCATGGGACGTTATTATGCCATGGACCGTGACAACCGCTTTGAGCGCGTGGAGAAGGCCTATGCGGCGCTTGTCTACGGCGAAGGGGAAACGGCTGCCACCGGCGAAGAAGCCATGCAGAAGAGTTATGACAAGGGCGAGACGGACGAATTTGTATTGCCCACGGTTATCCTCGAAGGTGATAAACCGGTCGGAACCATCTCGGCAAACGACAGCGTGATCTTCTTCAATTTCCGTCCCGACCGCGCGCGGGAAATCACGCGCACGTTGGTGTTTGACGACTTTGATGCATTCCCGCGCAAAAAGGGTTTCTTCCCGCTTTACTATGTTTGTCTGACGCAGTACGACAAGACATTTGGCGATCGTGTTCACGTGGCCTACCGACCGGATTCGTTGAGCAATACGCTTGGTGCATATCTGGCGGATAATGGATTAACCCAGCTGCGCATTGCCGAGACAGAGAAATATGCGCATGTCACCTTCTTCTTCAACGGCGGCGTAGAAGCGCCGAATGCGGGCGAAGACCGCGCGCTGATTGCCTCCCCGAAGGTCGCAACCTACGACCTTAAGCCGGAGATGAGTGCGTTTGAGGTTGCCGATGAGGCGGTGAAACGCATTGAGAGCGGCAAGTACGACATGATGATTCTCAATTTTGCCAATCCGGACATGGTTGGGCATACGGGCGTCATGGCCGCGGCAACGGCTGCGGTGCATGCAGTGGATGCCTGTGCGGCAAAGGTTGTGGATGCCATCTTACAAACCGGCGGGCGCTGCATCATCACTGCAGACCACGGCAACTGCGAAAAGATGTGGGATGAGTGCGAAAATGCGCCGTTTACTGCGCATACAACCAACCCCGTCCCCTGCATTCTCGTAGATAATGAGCGAAAGACTGTGACCCTTCGTGAAGGCGGGCGCCTGAGCGATCTTGCGCCGACACTACTGGAGCTGCTTGGCCTGCCCGCGCCTAAGGAAATGACCGGAAAATCGCTGATTGTCGGCTGATTTTTGGTTCCTTTGTGCTTGCATTCAGGTCTGGTGCATGTTATAATCACTAGGCTTGGGCGCCGGTATCCTTCGGCACCGAATGCGCAATATTGCTGATTGCTCCGTGGATGGCGAGAGAGTTCGTGCAGCGGAGATCAAAATTGGAGGAAATGTCATCATGGAAACTGCGGCGCTTATCATTCGCATCGCGCTGATGTTGATCTCGATCCTGCTCGTTGTTGTCGTTCTTCTGCAGAAGACGAAGAGCTCAGGCCTTGGCGCTTCTTTTGGCGGAGAGACCACTTCCTTTACTGCCAAGGGCAAAGCGGCAAGCCGTGAGGCGAAACTTCAGAAACTGACGATCATCCTTGCTTCGGTCGTTGGTGTGCTTGCGCTTCTTTTGACCATCTTCTAAGGATCGGAAAAGCGAATCACATGCGGCGTGCCGGAGAGGCGCGCCGCTTTTTTCAGTAATACTAGATCATATATAAAGACGGATAAAAGCAATCACCGTAGCAGAATAGGGATAAAGTCGCTTGACTTCAACACTCAAATCCGCTAGTATGATTGTAAAATAATATATTATTTTCCGTCGGAAAGTGAGAGGGCTGCTTCCATGCCCGTTAGACGCGGTGTTAAACCGGTTGCGCAAAATCGCAAAGCGCGCCATGATTACTTTATCGAGGATACGCTGGAGTGCGGAATTGAACTTTTCGGCACCGAGGTAAAGTCCCTTCGCAACGGCGCATGCAATCTAAAGGACAGCTATGCGCAGGTGAAGAACGGCGAGCTGTTCGTAATAGGCATGCATATCAGTCCTTACGAACAGGGGAACATCTACAACAAAGACCCCTTCCGCACGCGTAGATTGCTTGTCCATAAAAGCGAGATTCGAAGGCTGCAAGAGGCCTCTCAAAAAGAGGGGATGAGTCTTGTGCCGCTGGAGCTCTACCTCAAGGATGGACGAATCAAGCTTCTGCTTGCGGTCGCAAAGGGCAAAAAGCTGTATGATAAGCGCCACACGATTGCCGAGCGAGACGCAGACCGCGAGATGGAACGACGGATCAAGGAGGACAGATCATGAGAAACCTGCCATTTACGAAGGACCAGCTGGAAACCATCGTAAGCAAATACCCCACGCCGTTTCACATCTACGATGAAGCTGGCATCCGCGCAAATGTCAAACGATTGCAGGACGCATTCTCCTGGAACGAGGGATTTCGCGAATATTTTGCGGTCAAGGCGCTTCCCAATCCCATCATCATGAAGCTGTTATTTGAGAGCGGCTGTGGTATGGACTGCTCATCTCTGACGGAATTGATGCTCTCGCGCGCCATTGGCGTGACGGGGCACGACATCATGTTCTCGTCGAACGAGACGCCAGCAGGGGAATATCAGCTAGCCAGTGAGATGGGTGTCCTAATCAATCTCGACGATATCACGCATATCGACTTTCTTGCGCAAAATGGCGGTATCCCGAAGACGGTCTGCCTGCGCTTCAATCCCGGCGGTGAGTTCCTGCTCGGTAACACTATCATGGGCAACCCTGGTGAGGCGAAGTATGGCATGACGCGCGAACAGCTCAGCGAGGCGGTCAAGAAGCTCATGGCACTCGGCGCAGTGGAGTTTGGGTTGCATGCGTTTCTCGTGAGCAACACCACAGATGATGATTATTATCCCGCGCTGGCGAAGAAGCTCTTTAAAACCGTTGTAGAACTACATACCGAGACGGGTGCCAACTTCACATTTGTCAATCTCTCCGGCGGAATTGGCATTCCATATCGCCCCTACGAAAAAGAGACAGACATCCGCTATATCGGCGAAGAGGTAAAGCACCAGTATGATCGGGTTGTCGAGCCCAGTGGTTTAAAGCTACGCATCTTTACTGAGCTGGGGCGCTATATCACGGGCCCATTTGGCTATCTGGTCACACGCGCAATCCACAAAAAGGAGACGCATAAAAAGTACATCGGCGTGGATGCCTGTGCCTGCAACCTGATGCGACCCGCAATGTACGGTGCCTATCACCACATCACCGTTATGGGCAAGGAAAACGACCCGCTGACCAACGTGTATGATGTAGTCGGTTCGCTCTGCGAGAACAACGACAAGTTTGCAATCGACAGACCATTACCCAGAACGGAGCCGGGGGATCTATTGGTGATCCACGATACCGGTGCGCACGGATTTTCGATGGGCTATAACTACAATGGCAAGCTCAGAAGCGCTGAGGTTTTATTAAAGCCGGATGGCGATACGGAACTAATCCGCCGCGCGGAGACGCCGGAGGATTACTTTAATACGCTGGACTTTTTGAAGCTGTCGCTCTAACAGCGGATCGCAACAACAGCGTGAACAGGGGGAAACATTCCCCGCTTGCTGCTTGACGCGCCTCGCTGGCACGATTACAATAGTATTGCGCGGGAGAAAAAGAACCGCGCATCTATGGGGGCGACCTGGTTTCGACGGGGATCGCCGATGTTGGATAAGCGAGCCGAAGCCCCGAGCTTCGTTAAAAGCGGGATCAGAAAAAGTAACTGACAACAATACTTTAGCCGTCGCTGCTTAATGCAGCGTCCGTCCGCCTGAGAAAACTTACCGTTTCAGATACGGGCGTCATTTAGGGTAGGGAACGAACCCGCCTAAGCTTTGCAGCGGGCCGGACTTATGAAGCTACTAAAGCCGATATCCTGCCGGAGGGAGATCGGGAGAGGGAATGTTAATTCACCGGATACGCTCGTAGAAAGTCTGGTTGAGGGGTTTTCGGACGGGAGTTCGATTCTCCCCGCCTCCACCAAACAAGCAGACCCGAAAGGGTTTGTTTTGTTTTTTGGCGGAAATACGATTTGCACCGAGTGTATGTAACAGAGTAATCACAAATCATTGGCAAAGACGCCATACTAGGATATACTGATTCCAGATTATTCGGCTTTTCTGAATATCGGATACGCAAAGAGAATATCGCAGTGTGGGTATGAAAAAGACAAAGAAAAAATTGATGCTGATTGGCATGTATGGTTCTGGAAGCGCTGGTGACGATGCAATTTTGCAGAGCATTTTTGAGGCGTTTCCCGAGTATGCCATTACCATCACACAGGGAGGTTACTTCGACATCGGCAAACGGCTCGGCGTGAAGTCGATTTTTTGTCGAATGTACGAAGGGATCTCGTTGCGTGTGTTTTTCTCTGTTCTGATGAGCTCATTCAAAATATTAGGTTGTCTGCTGTCCGCGGATGCATTAATGTATGGTGGCGGGAGCCTGATTCATGACCTGAGTGCCTATAACCTGCCGTTTCTGTTCTTCTGGCATGCTGCTGCGCTGCTCTTTCGGAAGCCGGTTATTTATCTTGGTATTGGCATTGGCCCGGTTCAAACAAATCTTGGTCGCAAGCTTTGCCGGTTTTTTCTATCAAGGGCAATGCTTCTTTTTGTTCGCGATAGCCGGGGGAAGGAAATATGCGAAAGCCTGGGTGTGCGCGGTGCTATCCTAAGCCACGATGTCGTGTTTCTGCAAGCTGGAAAACTGGCACCTGATCATGTGTTGCTTTCGGAATTGGGGTTACGGGAACGGCAATTTGTAGCGGTGTCCGGCTGTGCCTGGTTTCATACCGACAACTACTGGGCAGGGAAAAAATCGTTTGAGGAAGAGATCAAAAACTATGCAGACTGCTTGCATGCTGTGCATGATGCCGTTGGATTGCCATTGGTTTTTGCAGCAACGAATAAGCATGATTATGCGTTAGGGGACCATTTAAAGCAGTATTTTTCGCAAGAGGCATTTTTATTGCTTCCGAACACTCTCGATCATGTGGAGCTGCAGCAGATTTTTGCCAGCGGCCAAATGACCATTGGTGTTCGTATGCACTCTATGATCTTTACTGCGAATGCACTCCGACCATTTTTTGGCATAGTGTACGATGAAAAGGTATCACAGCTACTTCAGCAAACAAAGACCGGTACGTATTCCATGCTTATCGAACAAATGACGCCGGATTTGTTGAAGCCTAAAATTGAAGCATTTTTACGGGACTTTGAGCTAATTACACATAGCCTGCAAGGTATCATTCCAGCGTTTCAATCCGATTTAGAAAGAAATGTGGCTATGATAAAGACCTGCATCGAGACAGGGAAGCCGTCGGAGCTCGCATGACAAACACCGTCTCAAAACGAGCGATATTGTGGAATACTATTGGCAGTATCATGTGGGCGGCCAACAGTTTCGTGATGGTTTTGTTTGTCAGCCGCGCTACCGACGTGGAGACGGTCGGGCGCTTTAGCATCGCGCTGACCACCGCGCAATTGCTCTACATTGTCGGGGTGTTCGGGTCAAACAACTATCAGATGACTGATTTTAAGTTTAAGTATCGTTTTGCGGACTATTTTTGGCTCAAAATTCTATCCTGCGGGCTTGCCGCGGTGCTTTGTGTAGCGATGGCGTTGACGACAAGAGATGTATTGCTGCGGTTGTACATCTTTCTTTTGAGCGTTTTTATGATGATCAACGCGTTTTCCGGCATCTATCAATCTCTATTTTTTCAGCACAATCGGTTGGATCTTTCCGGACAGTCGCTTTTTTTTCGGCATCTGTTATCGCTCCTTGCGTTTGTGACCGTGCTCTTACTGACAAAGCAGGTGGTTTATGCGCTGATTGCTCTTATCGCTGTGGACGCTGTCTGCACATGGATTTGGGGCGTTCGGCAAGCGGGGCACTTCGCTGATTCGGGACATGTCGTTGACCGAGCCCGACTGCGCGGGCTTGTGCTGGAATGTCTACCGCTTTTTTTTAGTATATTTCTGATGACGTATTTACTAAGCATATCAAAATACGCCATTCAAAGTTTGTTGGATAACACGGCGCAGGGTTACTTTGGCATTCTCTTTGTGCCCATGATGATCGTAAATTTATGCAGCCAGTTTATGCTTATGCCAGCGCTCAAAGGGTATGCTTCTCAGCTGGATGCGGTAGATAAAGCGCCGCTTTTGCGCACATTACTGCGGCAAGGGACATTGATTGTTTTACTTACTATCTGCGGTTGCTGCATACTCTATGCGTTTGGTGTTCCGGTTATTCAGATGCTGTATCGAGTGGATGTAAGCGCCTACCGCTGGGATCTGGTGATTATTCTGATCGGCGGCGGTGTGTTCGCGCTTTGTCAAATTCTATACTATATTCTTTTGCTGCAACGCAAGCAGTTACTCATACTCGCCGTTTATCTGTTCGTCAGTGTGGCTGCGACGGCCTTAACATGGACTCTTGTACGGCTCTGGTCAATACGTGGGGCGAGCATCGCCTTTTTGCTCTCACACATTCTGTTATTGATCGTATATCTAATTTTTACATTCCGAAGTATCTATCAAGATTCGAGAAAGGGGCTGTGAAAATGGACCCAAGCCCGTTGGTAAGCATTATTCTGCCGGTGTACAATGCCGCGCTAACGTTGCCGCGAACATTGGCGGCGTTGCGTCAGCAGACGTATACCAATTTGGAGATTATCGCAATAGATGATGGCTCGACCGATGGCAGCGGACGAATGCTGGACCAGGAGGCAGGGCTGGATGCAAGGATTAAGGTGATCCATACGGAAAACGAAGGCGCTTGGAGGGCGCGCAAAGCGGGTATCTCTATCGCAACTGGCACATATATCGGCTTTTGCGATGCGGACGACCTGCCAATGCTGCAGATGTATGGGTGCCTGCTGCAAAAAGCGATTTCCACTTCTGCCGATATCACGATCTGCGCATTTCAGAGGGTCGATGTAAAAGATGGCCGTTTACTAAAAAAAGAGCTGACAAAGTTTGGCGATGCTATTTACGAGGTTGTAGATAACCCGGGCACGCTTGCTTCTATCAATACCGCCTTATGGAACAAGCTGTTTTTCGCCTCAATATTAAAAACGGGACTACGATTTGATGATCCACCGCGTGTACTGGAGGATATGATGCTGCTTTGTGCGGTCTATCCGTCCTGCAAGAGGATTGCTTTTATCAGTGATCCGTTATACCGATACATTGTAAACCCTGGTTCCGCAATGGCAACGGTAGAAAAACGAGAGCTCGACCAGCTCGTAGACAGTCTGCGGCAGACGCGAGAATGGATTGCAAAACAAACGGATGATGCCCGATTTCGGGATGTATTTGACCTTATGACGTTTATCCACTTCGGGCTATCTGTCCCGCTGAGATTGCAATGCTCCAATGAAAAAAACTGGTGTCAATCTGTGCGGGAAATTTTCCTGTTGCTCGATCAGTATTTCCCGGGCTATCAGAAGAACCCGTATACGACACTGCGCTACAACCTGAGAAACCACATGGAGAATGGAAAGATCATGCTGCTGCTGTGGTTTAAAAATCTCCATTTGTTGCTCCCTGCACTTAAACTCTTCCGACGGATGCGCGGCAAAATGAAGGCGGATATACATTGGTAACAAGCCAGGATGAACAAGAAAACACCGAAGCAGGGGAATCGACTATGATTTATGTCCACAAAGCATCTGTCCTGCATGAGGGTGAGACTCTCAAAATCAACTGTGAGGTCGATGTCAATGATGAGAGGCGAACCTTGTTTTTCATTGTGGATGTCGCATATGAAACGTATATAACAGTTGACCGCGCGGATGCATTCTTAGTCATGCTGTTCTATTTTGCAATGCGAGATGGACACGATCTTGTGTTTGAAAGTCCGTTGTCGGAGCAGCTACTCTATCAGGTGCAGACGTATTTGGTAGACGCACTGCACAAAGCAAACCCATCCTATCGAAAAATCAACATTACTTGCCCATATACCGAACGGGATAGTTACGGCGGGTCTGCGGTTGGCACCGGCATGAGCTGCGGCGTGGACTCGTTGTTTACGCTACATGCACATCAGAACATGCTGGTTCCAGAGGGGTATCGGGTCACACATCTTTCATTCTTTGACGTTGGCGCGTTTCAATTTGACGATGGCCTGGTTGCAAAAAGCCGCAGTGGAGCCGATCTGTTTTCCGAACAGCTTCAGCACGCAAAAGCCTGCGCTGGTGACGCGCAATTGCCTCTGCTGGTCGTCTATTCCAATCTGGGGACGTGCTTTGCGCACAAGCATGTGTATGTACATACATTTCGAAACTGCGGTACCGCGCTGCTTTTTCAAAAGCTATTCGGCGTTTACTATTATTCCTCGGGTTATGTATTAGACCAGTTTTTGTGTTCGCCAAATGTGTCAACAGGGCAGTATGATCTATTTTCTGTTCCGCTGTTGTCAACGGAGAGTACACGGTTTTACTCTTTTTCACCCTCTTGTGCGCGGCAGGAAAAGACTGCCGCAATTCAGGATGATCCTCTTGCACAGAAGCATCTCTTGGTCTGTACGCATGAAGGCGAAAATTGCGGCTTGTGCCATAAGTGTGCGCGCGTTCTGATCGCCCTGGATTCGTTGGATGCGCTGCCAAAGTTTGCCGCCGTGTTCGATTTGGATCAGTATCGAAAGGCGCGGACATCACAGATTGGATATGCCATTGCCAGCCGCGAGAAAGACTATTTCAGTGAGATCTATCCTGCGCTAAAAAGCAAAGGAAAAATCCCGGCGCTCAGCTGGTTGTATGCCGCGGCATACTGGCTGCTCCGCCCGCTGGAACACTGGCTCACGTCTCTATCGCCTGAGCGAAAACGTAAAATGGTGCGCTTGGCTAAGAGATGGAACATTCGTGTGCCCTGGTGAAGAGGGAATGTAATAAGAATCCAACGATGGTTTCAGTAGGTTAGCCGACAGACACATATGTGGGGCATGTCGCATTCGATGATCGGAAAATAGAAT
>JAEWYV010000142.1 GCA_023458615.1 Bacillota bacterium | reverse complement strand
CTGACCAGCGCGAGCGCCTGCGTAACCGCCTCGGAAAAGAAGTTAAAGTATTTGAAGAAGAACAGTACCAACAGCGGTACGGTAACGCCGACGGCAAGAATCCATTTGCGTGCGCGATTGGAGCGGGCGGGGTCGGAGAGCAATCGTGCGGCAAAATAGGTCTCCAGCGTGACACCGGAGATCAAGACGACCAGCTCCGGATTCCAGCTCATGTAGAAATAGTAGCTGGCGATGAGCAGCAAAATCCAGCGGAACCGATGCGGCAACGCAAAATAGGCGAAGAAAACAATGACGAAGAAGACAGCGAATTGCCAGGAGTTAAACAGCATAACAAGTCCTTTCGGCGAATGTAGATAGCCATCCAATCAAAAAATACAGCGCAAAATCTTCCACCGGATCAATCCGGATAGTATTGCTTGAGATCCTGAAAAAACAGTTGCATGAATACAGAAGAACCCTCCGAGGTGAGGTGATCCGTATCCACAAAATACGACCGTGCATTGGCAACCCGCGCATCGTGAGAGTAGTCCAAATAGGGGATCGCGTAATCCTTTGCATAGCGCGCGCAGTCCGCGCGGAAGGTTGCGAGAAAATCGTCTGGGATGTGCTGATTAAATGCGCTTTGGTATGGCGTGGTCACGAGTACGGGGCGATAGCCGCGCGCAATGCAGTCCTCAAGCATATCCCGCAGCGCCCGGTCAATCTCCGGGACGACGGTTTGGTCTCCCAAATATCCGATAAATGTCTTTGCCAGATCGGCGCCGATGGCATCCAATTCCTCATCAGTATAGCGTTCAGACGTGTGTGTGGTATGAAACGGGGTGAGCTCGGCGGTTTTGCCCATCAGGAAGGAGACAACGGGATTAAAGTCGAAGTCTATAATTCGAAACAGGCGATAGAGCTTTGCGTTCCACCTCGGCAGTTCGCGAATCGGGAGAAACGTGCAATAGCGCTTGAAATTATTGATGGTTCTCGTGCCGTTGTAGTACAGCGAAAAATAGGATAAATCGATGATGACCAGCGCATGCTCCGCCAGATGATCCCGAAAATGAAAATACAGACGGTTGTCCATCACAGGTGACTGCATGGACATATAAAAGTTAAAGAGGGTTCCGTCGTGATACTGCGGCGGCTGGAACCCGTTTCCCGCATGGGAGGAGCCGAATGCGGCAACATCGATTGATTCCGGTACGTATTTGAATTTGAGCGTGAGATCCTGATCGCGCTCATAGTCTGTGTTCAGCATCATCAGGTAGACGGGACTGAGCGCAAATAGAATCAGTAAACAGCAAAGAAACAGGGCCAGAACCTTGAGTAAAAAGCGTTTCATAAAAAAGATGTTCCTTTGCTGATGAAAACTTAGCGGATTCAAACTTTACAATCTTGGATATTATACCATTCGATGGTTGTTGTTAGTAGTGGAAATTGCGAATTGAGAGGGTATCGCCGCAAATAGAAGGGCAAAAAAAGAACCAACCGGATGGCTGGTTCTCGTTTTTTGCTAAGTCCTCTTTGGGGTTGTGTGCTAAGTTTGTTTGCTTTCTGCTTAGTCCGAAACGTAGGGCAGCAGAGCGACGGTGCGCGCGCGCTTGATCGCGATGGCAATGTCGCGCTGATGCTTGGCGCACATGCCCGACATACGACGGGGCATGATCTTGCCGCGCTCGGTCACGAATTTCTCAAGGGTACGGATATCCTTGTAGTCGATATTCGTGGCTTTATCTGCGCAGAACTTGCAAACCTTGCGGCGGCCACGTTTCATACGGGGACGCATTTTGCGGTCTTCCATGTTGCAAGCCTCCTATTCGAAAATTTTTCTGACAGGGTTCGCCCTGTCCTGTTTAAAAGGGAATGTCGTCGGACTGGATGTCGGTAAACCCTGCCATGTCCTGCGCATTATCCGCGCGTGCGGTGGAAGGCGCGGTTCCATCCTCCTGCTGTTTGGGCGAGAGGAACTCCACTTCGTCCGCCTGCACATCCAACGACATCCGCGTTGTGCCGTCCTTAGCCTCGTAGGTGCGCGCCTGAAGTTCGCCGATGACGGCAACCTTGCGGCCCTTGCTGAGGTATCTGGCGCACGTTTCGCCGAGTTGACGCCAGGCATTGATGCGGAAGAAGTCAGTCGGACGCTCTCCGCCCGCGCCGCTGGCAAAGCGACGGTTCACCGCAATGGTGAACGAGCAGACGGTGACGCCGTTGGGCGTGGAGCGTACTTCCGGGTCATGCGTCAGGTTTCCGATGAGAGTGATTTTATTCATGCTTCATCCATCCTTTCGACACTGCGGGTTTTGTTACGCGCCCTTACGCGTGACGAGATAGCGGAGAATCGCTTCGTCGTTTTTGAAGTTACGCTCGAGTTCCTTGGGAACCTCCGGCGCACACGTAAACGACATCAAGACGTAATAGCCCTCGGTCTTGTACTCGATGGGGTATGCAAGACGCTTCTTGCCCCATTCATCGATGGCCGTTACTTCACCGCCGTTGGTTTCGACGATCCCTTTGAACTTTTCGACGGATGCTTTGGTGACTTCCTCGTCCTGATTCGGGACGACGATGTAAAGAGCTTCGTATTGATTCATTCTTTTCACCTCCTTATGGTCTATTGGCCCAGCGTCTCATGCGCTGAGCAAGAAGGACGTTAGCGGAAGCGAGTATATCATAAGAACCCGCCTATTGCAAGGATTTTTCTGGGGCGGGCGTTGCCGCGGCGGACGCTTTTTTGCGTCGGCTCGTGTTGAGCAAAAACAGAATTCCGCCGAACATGGTGATTCCCAGCCCGCGATATTGGAAATACATGTGATGATAGGACGGCTTGGCAGTTGCGATGATCCAAAGCACGGGCAACACCGCCACGAGCAGGTAGATTGCGTTTTCGCGCCAGATCCGTTTTTCCGGCTTTATACGGATAACAGCGACCAGATAGACGATGATCAACGCCGCTTCTATCAGCGCGGGAACCATGTCAAACAGATTCAGCCCCGTATAGAACAGCGCTTGCCCGATGGTGCCCAATGCGCTCTCCTGACCCGGTGTATAGGTCACCCAGCTGGTCAACCGACCAAACGCATCCGAAAATGCTGCAGGATCGGCAAAGAGCGCTGTGAGCGTAAGCTTTGCAAGCCACATCAGCGCATACGCCGAGGCCCAAGCAGCGAAACAGACGAGCATGCACTTGAGTGAAGCGCGAAGGCGAAAATCGGCTCCATCTTCAAACTGCCTGCGCAGAAGAAGCGCCAGCATCGGCAAGCCGAAGGTCAGCAAAGGCGTGGTATAAAAATCGAAATATTGGGTCGCAGCCCCTAGAAGGAAAAACAGCATGGGTTCAGTGAGCCGCCGGAAGCGGAGCGATAGGGTAAGGAGCATACCGATCAAAGCGATCGTAAAGCACGTTGAAAACTGAAAACACGCTGTAATAGCAACCGGATTGAGCTGCGAAATGGTGAACACAAACCCCATCGCAATCCAGAACGAGCTTGTCTTTTTGAATAGCTGGAGAGTAACAGCGCCGACGAGCAGAACGAAAGACCACTGAATCAGCTGGCGCATGTCCATATAATTCATGACCGCCATGAACGGGCGAACCACCGCACGAAAGCCCATCCAATAGCGCGTATAGGTCAGATTGGACGGCGCATCAGCAAGAATTGCCGCATGCGCATCGCCAAAGAGTGTCTTTACATCAAAATCATCCGGCTCCCAGCCGGGGTTGTTGAATATCGAGTTGGGGCTCTTCGCCGCATCCATATAGTAACTATGCGTTAAAATTCGAAATTCGGAATAGTTATCCAGCGTGCTGCGGGGATGCCCGCTAAACAGCACGCCATAACTCGTTCCCTCCAACGCGAGCTGGTCGAGGGATTGCGCCATATGCGTCTTGAGCGCGGACTGCGGAACCATGCCGCTCAAAAGCAGCAGCAGACACGAAAATAACACGATGGCGAGAAATAGCAGCGGGTATTTAAGCGCCTTTTTCATCGAAAGCTCCAATCCATCTTCCCCTATGCGGCGGGAGAGTTCAAAACAACGGGCGTGAGCCGTGCAAAGCCGGATTCGCCGGAGGAAACGCGATAATACGAACCGCTTTGGATGGCGCTATCCGCGGGGAACAGGGCGCCCATTGTCTCAATAAAATACGGGTCAACCGTTTGCAGGTAGACCAGTGTGTAGCCGCCGTTTATCAGCGCGGCGGACCATTCCTCTGCGCTGAGCGGGCGGGAAAAGTCGTCATAGGCATCCTGCGGCTCGCCAAAGCTCCAGGTTTCGCCAAAGGAAACATCGGCAGGGGCGGCAAGATAGCGAAAGATAAAGAATCCTTCGCCAGCATCGCGCTGATCGATATACCAGACACGCTCGTCCGATTTGGCATTGGTCAACTGTTCGGCGGCGGCATAAGGCGCGCGAATCTTGGCACGCGCGGAGGCGTCCCGCACGAAATCGAAGCTCTGGTTGAGCGGCGTCAGCGGAAGCAAGCAGCAGCAGACGGCGAGCAGAAGCAGATTTGGATGTTTGCGTTCCTCCGCAAACAGAACAGAGAAAATGGCGACAAGCAGTGCCACCAGATACCCCGCGAGATAACGATCCAGCGAGCTGGCGGCGGCCATCAAGCGCGCGGAGAACCCCGTCAGCATCATTGCGATTGTGCCCAAAAGGTAGAGGAAGAAACCAATTGCCACCCCGCCCACCAGAACGGAATAGCTTCTCTGGGCGGCAGAGTTACGCGCGCTATAGATGAGAAAGAACCCCGGCAGCAGGGAGAGCGCAAGGCGGGACATGATGGAAAGCGTCAGGTCGCCGGTTTGCCGTGGCTCAAAGAGCACGGTGATGGTATTGCGAATACCCTCCAGATGATACGGCTGTAGTCCGGCAGAAAGAATTCCGGCAGAAATACGCTCGCTCACAATGCCGGAAAAACGCGTATACAGTGCCCAAACGAGCGGAAAGACAAGCAGGATGCACAGGCAGACCACGAGAACCTTGCCATGCGGCAATACGGGCGATACGAGTTCTGCCTTCGTGCGCTTTTTCTGCACCAGCAGCACATCGGCAAAAATAATTGCCAGCATGAGTATAGCGATTGAGGCACCGCTCGGCTTCATCATGACCAGTGAACAGGCAAGAACGCAAACCGAGAGCCAGACGAACGTGTCTTTCGTAGCGGCGCTGAAATAGACAAACAGCATACCGCCTGCAACCACGCCCATCAGCGCGTCGATATAGAGGGAACCAAGCTCACCGGGGAAGCACAACAAAACCGAGAACAGCAGCGCAACAAGCAGAAGTACGCCCTGATACCAGCGCTTCCAGTCTATTTTGCCGACTGCGGGCAACAAAAACGAGACCAGCAGCAGATTTTTTGCAAAATATGCAACCGGCTCGCTAAACGCGCCGGAAAACCACACGAAGAAATATTGAATCAGAGAGACAAACGGCGGATAGGTTGGAAAATTGACCTGTGAAAAGTAGGCGATGCCCTGTGTTGCCTGCAGCCAGAGTGCGCGCGGCGCAAGCATCCAGTGGGAAAACTCGTCCCAAGCGGCCGCAACCGTAGTGCGGTTTGCCAGATAGAGAATCAGCGAGGCCGCAATAAACAGGGTGAATCCCGGCGTAAAGAGCCTCCCCGCGATTTGACTATTCCTCATTCGAACAGCCGAAACCGCGGAGAAGACAGCAGCAACTAAGCTCAAGAATAGCAAGAGCGGGACAGCCGCCGGGAGAATGCCCAAGAGGAAGCAGAGGAACAGCAAACCAAAGACGAAGAAAATGGAGAGCGGAAGAACCTCTTCAAACCGCCGCTTGAACAGAATCGTGAGAGCGGCTGCGATCGCAATCCAAACCAAAACGCCAATGAGTGCCATGTGGTTCCTCCTCGCGTGATCTTATTCCCCTGCCATGCGGCGAATTGCCTCTGCGATGAGGCGTGTGTCGAAGCGGACGCTCTCAACGGGGCAGGATTCGTCCGGCATATGCGCCTGGGCGGGTTCGCCCTCTGGCTCTACGCCAAAGGCAACCGCGTTTTCAAACGAGCGGGCATAGGTGCCGCCGCCGATGGAGAGGGGCTTTGCTTTTTTGCCCGTCTCTTTGGAATAGATATCCAGCAGGGTTTTCACGAGTTCGCAGTTCGGGTCAATGTAGTGCCCCTTGGAGATCTTCTGCCAGGTTCTGGTGAAACCGATCTGCTCCATCTTCTCGTCCAGCGAGGAGAGGAGGCGTTCCGGCGTGACGCTAAAGGGGAAGCGGCAGTCGAGCGTGATGGAGACCTCGCTTTCGTTCCACTCGATCATGTTGGCGGAGAGGGTGAGCCTGCCGGAGTCGTCGGTTACGTCGAGGCCAAACGCCTCGCCATGCTGGTCAAAGCCAAGCAGCGCGGCGAGCGAGGAGGCGGTTGCAAGATCCTCCGCGTTCAGCGGCTGTTCCTTGAGCGCGTCTAGTAGCGCAAGCAACGCGTTCTTCGCGTCCTCCGGGGTGGAGGCGTGGCCCGCCCTACCAACCGCGCGCAGCTCGTTTTCGCTGCCGGAGAGGACAAAGCCCTTCTTCGCTTCAACCGGCTCGGGCGTAAACGGCAGAATTGCGGAAGCTTCGCCGGGGATAACGTTCGGCGCGGTGCCGCAGGAGATGCGCACTTCGCTGCCGTGGAGCTTTTTCACATAGGTGGTCTGTCCGATGTTCTTTTCGGAGTTGATCACGGGGTATTGCCCGTCGGGTGTGAAGGCCATCGTGGGGTTCGGCTCGGTCTTTTGATAGCGATCCACACAGCTCCAGCCGCGCTCTTCGTCGCATCCCAAGAAGATGCGAACCCGACGCTTGAGCGGGATACCCGCCTCCTTGATTGCCTTGAGCGCGTAGAGCGAGGAGATTGCGGGGCCCTTGTCATCCATCACGCCGCGGCCGATGAGCCTGCCGTCGCGGCGGGTGAGCGCGAAAGGCTCGCAGGTCCAGCCGTTGCCCGCGGGAACCACATCCAAATGCGCCATGATCATGAGCATTTCATCGCCTTCGCCATAGTCCACAACGCCGCAGTAGCCATCCAGCGAGCGGGTGGAAAAGCCCATCTCCTCCGCGAGACCCAGCGTGTAGGTCAGCGCGTCGTGAATATGTTTGCCAAGCGGTTTGCCCTCCTCCGGTTCGCCTTGGGAAACGCTCGGAAACGAGAGCAAACGGGCAAGGGAATCCAGCTGTTCTTCAAAATGCTGGTCGATGAAATCGTAATATTTAGACTGCATATGTTGTTAAAAACCTCCGTTGATCGGGTTTGATACGCTGCCTCTATCATACCCATCAAAGGCGAAAAAAGCAACCCGAACGGGGTGCGGCACTGAATGCGGCAGTTGACTTTTTTATGTTGGATTGTTAGGATTTGCTCTATGGAACAGATGAACAGAACCATTCTACAGACACTGCCTTCCGGCTATAAACTCACCATCACGCTCGACCGCGAGGAGGCAAACCGCGCGCTGGAGCGCGGGGAGATCGCGGTTTATGACGACCGCTTTACCGGCAATCCCTCGTTTCGCGTCCTCGGCTCCTATCGGGTGCGCAAAAACCGTATTAAGCGAGAGGTGCTTGCCGCGCTGATTGCCTACGACGCGGCGAACCCCAGTAATCCCCGCTGGCAAAGAACCCTGCCTTCGTTGGAGAAGGAGTGGCTCGCGCATAATTTTGCCTATCGTTTAGGATTCTTAAAGAGCCGGGCAAAGGACGTTGACCTCGACAACCACGCGGAGGGAAAGGGTGCGTTCGGTTATTTTTGCAAGAGCGCTTGGGAGGTTGTTCTGGGATATCTCAAACCTCAAAAGCACGGATAATGCTTGTTCTATGAAGTGGTTTTTCAGACAACAAAGGATTCGTTCTAAACAGGGCGAGTCTTTTTTTGCGCAATTTTTTAAATGGGGCTTGATTCTGATTTTTAATGGATTTACGCTTTGTTTCAGGGATATCCTTGACAACTGCATAAGGGAGTGAACGGATATGCTGCAAGAAAAAATCAACAAACTGGAACAAAGCATCCGCGAGGATTATGGCAACACCACGGGGCTACTCGTGCGCAGAGCCGGAAAGACCATCTATGAAGGGTACTTCAACGGCTATGCTGCCGAAAACGCCGGACACGTCTATTCCGTCACCAAGAGCGTTTTCTCGATCCTCATCGGAATCGCAATCGACCTTGGGAGAATCAAGAGCGTAGACGAAACCGTGTTGTCGTTTTTTCCGGACTACACGATTCAACCGTACGAAACAGCGATTCAAAAGATCACGATCCGGCATCTGCTGACCATGACCGCACCGTACAAGTATGACACGGAGCCCTACGAAACGTTTTTCACCAGCCCGAACCCGATCTATACCGCACTGGATTTTTTAGGCGGCGAGGCACCTACTGGCAAATTTCGCTACTCCGCCATCGGGGGAACGCACATTCTCTCCGGCATTCT
>JAEWYV010000141.1 GCA_023458615.1 Bacillota bacterium | reverse complement strand
AGAAGCAGACGTATACCGGCGTAATGGTGGTGTTGATTCTGCTGTTTATGCTGGGTCTTGTGCTGGTGCTGACATCGGCAACGATCGGCCTTTCCACTGCGAATGCGGAGATGGCAAAAAATGGTGGCGTGATGGATACTGCGATGTATCAGTACATCATGTCGAACACTGCAGAGAGTTATCGTATCGTTGGAGCAATTTTGTCCTTGATCACGGGCGTTGGCGCGCTGCTTGCCGGCCTTGTTGGCTACAAACAAAAGAACGCTTAAGAAACGAATGCTTCAAAAGGCCATCTGATTAGGTGGCCTTTTGTCTACCCAAATACAATTCAAAAAAAGGCGGCGAAGCGCATGACAATCCGACAAATGCAGATCAATGATTATGAGGCGGTCTATCAGCTATGGCAAAAAACGCCCGGCATGGGACTCAATACCACAGACGATTCTAGAGAGGGCATAGCGGCCTACCTAAACAGAAACCCGAAGACATGTTTTGTGGCGGAAGAAGCGGGTCGGGTTATCGGCGCAATTCTTGCCGGACACGACGGGCGGCGAGGATATCTCTATCATCTCGCGGTTTTGCCTATGAACCGTCAAAGCGGAATCGGGAGGGCTTTGGCAGAGCATGCGATGAAGGCTTTGCAACACGAGGGCATTCATAAGGTTGCGCTGGTCGTGTTTTCGAACAACGAAGGCGGTAATTCCTTTTGGGAGAAAATCGGTTTTGACGTTAGAGAAGACCTTGTTTACCGAAATAAGAGTATTACAGAATTGACGATGATAGAAACTTGAACAGTGCGTCATAAACAAGCGAACCGCCTACCATAGACGGTCCGCTTTTTGTTAATGAAGATGCGACTCAGGGATGAACTTGATAGATCACAACCGAATCATTCTGATAAAACACCGGAAAATGGTTCTCGAAGTATTCATAGTCTATGTTGTAATTTGACCGTTCATGGTCGCCGATGAAAACATAATCGATATTAAACTGCTTAGATAGTTTTGAAAAATACTCCTCCGGTTGTTCGTAGAGCAACGCAAGTGAATATTCCCGCTCGGAATAATCTATGCCATGATAATACAAATACGATCCGGAACCGCAAACGATATTGCGTCCCGTTAATGCCGCAATGCAGTTATTGTGGTTATTGTGGGTGAGGAATGTTGCGTCCGGAGCGGCATTCTCTTTTACATATTCCGCTGCGGCGAGTTGATTGTTGTCAATCAACTGATATTCGGAGACATACTCGCGCCCGAGCGTTAAAACACCGGAGGTAAAGAGCGTAGCGCAGACGATGACGGAGAGAACTGCAATGCTGATTCTGGTGCTCCATGTCCCGTCTTGCAGACGATCCTTAGTATGGATCAGCCAGTTGGAGATCAGCCCGCACCCGTAGGCAAACGCAATAAAGAGGAGCTTGTTGTTATCATATGGATTTGGCTGGAATAGAACCAACTCAACAATCGTCCAAATCAGGATGGCGCCGCCAACCACGCCGCGATCTTCCTTTTTTGCCGCGATAAATGCAACCGGGGCAAGCAGGGCAATTAATCCAAAGTTCTTGATATAGAACCAGAAATAGTTATCGGATTCATTTGCCCAGTTAAAGTGAAATCTTAAAAAGCTGCCGGATTGCCGGAAGGTAAAGAGAATCAGCTGCGGTAATGCGAGCAGGAGAACGATACCAAGATACTTTAAGAAACCAAGATACTGTGCCTTGCCCTCCTGACGATACAGCGAACGAATCAGATAAAATCCGCTGATAATTCCAAGCGCAAGGAAGGAATGCGTATGAATCAACGGCAGACAGCCGGCGAGCACGCTAAGCGGGAGAAACGCGCTTGTGTCCCGTTTGATCGCGCCGCGATGCAACAGAAACAGGCAGGGGAAGAGTAGCGACCATCCAAAGAGCGTTGCGCGCTGCGGAACCAGCATGTCGGCGATGGGGTTCACCCAGCGCATGCCGTTTTGCACGAGATTGGTTGGCGTTTCATAAAATGCGGTGAACACGCGGGTGAAATTTTCCGGGTGATCCTTCAGCAGATCGAAGAAATACCAGAATCCGAATCCGCCGCCAACAAAGAACAGCAGCATGGCAAAGACGGACTTTCTCCGTTCGCCTAGCCATTCTTCAAAAAAGCAATAGACGCCGAGCACCACGAGCAAAAACGCGTAGATCGATGTCGAAAGCGTTGCAAACCGCAGACTCGTTCCAAAGAGATAAATCGTTGAACCGACGCTTTCGCACAAAAACGGATAACAGACCGGCTTGTCCGGACAAATGGAGTACATCGGCGGGAATGTGCCCTGTGTCGCAATGCTTGAGATGAAGCCGAGGTGCATCGCCAAGTCACCATAGGTAGACTGACCAACGTAGAGTGCGCCGTCTTTTTCGATAATGGTATGACTGGAAAGAAGCACTACGCCAAGTACCAGCAGCAAGCCGCCCGCGATAAAGAACGGTACTTCATATTTCCACGGAGAAGTTGCCATGATTTTTTTGCGCGAGAAGAAGAAACCGAGAAACCCGGCAACAAAGGCGGCAACAAGCCCAAGAAGCTGTGCCAGCATATGGAAGCCGAATGCGAATGAGAAGAGCGCGGGAAACCAAATGAGCATCGCCAGCCCTATCGCCAGGCCAAGCCAGAGTCGAACCAACGGCTTTTCGCGATTGAAGAGCAGTCGGCTTAGTCCGACGCCGGAGGTAGCAAACAGAAGCATGTAGAGAATGGAAAGAAGTTCCGCCATAACGGATGATGATCTCCTTTATTGAAATCGAGCTTACGCAGAGGAAAGGCGGGCGCGCAAGCACCCGCCGAACGAAGGCAAGGTTATTTTTTACCAAAGAGCTTCGCCAATGGGGCAACCGTCGCATTCAGATTATCAATTGCAGTGTTCAGGGTCGCAATATCAAGCTTTGAGAAGGACTCTACGCCCGTCTTTAACTCCGCAATGGTTGCATTAAGAGATTCCATGTCCAGATCGTTGAGCACCTTGACCGCTTCGTTTGCGGAATCAAAAGTTTCGGTTGCTTGTAGCGCCAATGTATCAATGTTGGTGGTGATTGTTTTCACATCAATTTGTTGAATAATGGAAATCGCCTCGTTCGCCTGCTGAACCGTGGTTAAGATTGCAGGAACGAGAACAACGGCGCTAACAGCAACAACAAGAGAAACGACAGCGAGCAAAATCGTGCTGATCCGCGTGAGACGGAGCCGCTTTTTTTCTAGCTTCTTTTGTTCTTCAGAATTGAGAAACAACTCCCGCACATAATCAATCACTTCAAAGGAATCGGTGCTTTTTTCTACATCTTCAGCCGATTTTAGTGCCTCCAGAGCAAGATCCTCACGCGTCTCTTCCATAGGTTCGTCGTTCCTTTCATTGTTTTGCTCAGTATATCATACATCGGGTATAATACAAAGAAAGGCCGAGGGAAAGCGGGGAAGAGATCGAATGAAGCGAACAATTGAAATGAAGGACGATTTAGAACGAGTTCAAGTACACACACCGATGGGAACGCTTATCCTAGCAGCGAAAGAAGGTGCTGTGTACGAAATCTATCACGCAGGGTTAGAACCCGTGTCTTTGCCTGTTTCTGCCGTAAAGGAGCCGGTACTCAATCAAGCAGTCGCCGAACTGAAAGAATTTTTCAGCGGAAAGAGAAGGAACTTTTCGTTTGCCATGCGTCTGGAGGGAACACCGTTTCAGCTGAGCGTTTGGAAAGCGCTGGGGACAATTCCATACGGTGAAACGAGAACCTACGGCCAGATCGCTCAGTTAGTTGGCAATTTCAAGGCAAGCCGCGCCGTTGGAATGGCTTGCAATCAAAATCCGATCATGATTGCTGTCCCGTGCCATCGGGTCATTGGAGCGAACGGGTCTTTAACCGGGTATGCGCCCGGAACGGAGCTGAAGCAAATCATATTAACCCTGGAGCAAAACACAAAGTAACAAACTGCATCTTGACAATAGTCTAGTAGAATGCTATTCTATGCGCATAAGGCAACTAAATTACTAGGGTTTCAATAATCAGAAGGAGAAACATGAAGTTATCCACGCGCAGCCGATATGGACTAAAGGCGGTTATCGACCTCGCCATCACATATGGCACGGGTCCCGTCTCTCTTCCTGTGCTCGCCGGATCGCAGGGAATCTCCGAAGGATATTTGGAACAGTTATTACGAGAACTGAAGAAGGGCGGCGTGGTGGACACGGTACGCGGCGCGCAGGGGGGCTATGAGCTCACCTGTGATCCGGCTGAACTTACCGTTCAGCGGGTGCTGAATTTGTTGGAAGGCTCGACCGCTATTGTGGACTGCGTTGGAACACTCCATCATAACTGTGGCAGCGCCTGCTCCTGCTCGGCTCGCCCGTTGTTTTTGCGGCTACAGACGCGCATCAATGAGGTGCTTGAACGGACAACCATCCGCGAGCTGGCAGATGATTATCAGCAACAGAAGTCGCGCGGTATTCCAGGTAATAACATCTGCGAACAGAAACCATAATTCGGTTGACCTAATATTTTGATGTTACGAATGTTTCAATTAAGAGAGAAGGATATAGAGGCATGAAGGTATATCTCGACAACGCGGCAACAACCATGGTTCGGCAGGAAGTCGTAGATGCGATGATTCCTGCTTTTACCACCTATTATGGCAATCCATCCAGCCTGCATGAATTTGCACGGGAGGCGGAGCAGCTACTTACCACAGCGCGTGCGGACGTTGCCGCCGTCATCGGCGCAAAGCCGGATGAGATTATTTTTACCGGTGGTGGATCGGAGAGCGACAATATGGCTCTGCGCGGTGTGGTTGCCGCCAACAAGAAGAAGGGCAAGCACGTTATCACCTCCGCTGTAGAGCATCATGCCGTTCTTTATACGCTTCAGGCGATGGAGCGCGAAGGAATTGTTGACCTGACGATACTACCGGTGGATGAATATGGCATGGTCAGCGCGGAGAGCGTTGCCGCTGCTATTCGGGAAGACACCGTGCTCGTCTCCATTATGTTCGCCAATAACGAAGTTGGCACGATTAATCCGATTGCTGAAATTGGGAAAATCTGCCGCGAAAAGGGCGTTGTGTTTCATACGGATGCCGTTCAGGCGACCGGGCATGTGCCGATCGATGTGGTGAAGATGAATATCGACCTCTTATCGATCTCCGCGCATAAGTTCCATGGCCCTAAAGGCGTAGGCGTGCTGTATTTGAGAAAGGGTATTCGGATTCCGTCTCTCATCATTGGCGGCGGTCAGGAGAAGAAGCGCCGCGCCGGCACAGAAAATGTCCCTGGCATCGTTGGGCTTGCCGTTGCGTTGAAACACGCTAACGAACATATGGAGGAAAACGCAAAGCGTGTTGGTGCTCTTCGTGACAAACTCATGCAAGGCATTGCCGAGAAAATTCCGGATGTCAAGCTAAACGGTCACCCGACACTACGCCTCCCGAACAACGTGAACTACAGCATCCGCTATATCGAGGGTGAATCCATCCTTTTGATGCTGGATATTAACGGCATTGCTGCCTCCAGCGGTTCCGCCTGCACAAGCGGCTCGCTTGATCCCTCCCATGTGCTCTTGGCTATGGGGCTGCCGCATGAGATCGCGCATGGGTCACTGCGGCTCACGCTTTCGGAGTTCACCACCGAGGAAGAGATTGACTATGTGCTGGACTTGTTGCCGCAGATTGTGCAGCGGCTTCGGGACATGTCCCCGCTCTATCCGAAACAGAAATAAAGCCGACGCAACAAGACAGTTGCGCCTAACAATAAAAGGAGTTACGCAATATGTATACGGAAAAAGTAATGGATCACTTTAAGAATCCCAGAAACGTCGGCGAGATTGACAATGCCAGCGGGGTAGGAACGGTCGGCAACGCCAAGTGCGGCGACATCATGCAGATTTTTCTCGATATCGATGAGAACGAAGTCATCCGCGATGTGAAGTTTAAAACCTTCGGCTGCGGTGCAGCGGTTGCAACCAGCTCTATGGCAACCGAGATGATCAAAGGGAAGAGCGTCGATGAAGCGCTCAAGATCACCAACGCTGCTGTTGTGGAAGCACTTGAGGGTTTGCCCCCGGCAAAGATTCACTGTAG
>JAEWYV010000140.1 GCA_023458615.1 Bacillota bacterium | reverse complement strand
TAGACGAGCCGACCAGCGGACTTGACCCGCTGATGCAGCGGACGTTTTTTGACCTCATCCAGCGCGAGAACGAGCGCGGGGCAACCGTGCTCTTCTCCTCGCACATCCTGGGCGAGGTGCAGCGCATCTGCGACCGCGTCGCCATCATCAAAGAGGGACGCATCGTGGATCTTCGGCGCATCGACGAGATGCGAAAGAGTTCCTATAAGAAGGTGAACATCACAACGGAATCCCCGCTGGTTGATTTCTCCCTGCCGGGGGCGGCGAAGATTGCGCAGGACGGCGCGCAGACAAGCTTTCTCTACAATGGCGAGATCAACGCGCTGTTTGCCGCGCTTGCGGGGCTTTCGCTTGTCAACGCGGACGTGAGCGAGCCGGAGCTGGAGGAAATCTTCCTGCATTATTACGAGGACGGGGAGGCGCAGAAATGAACGCTTCTCGACTCGTACCAATCGATATTGCATACGGGAGGCGAGCGCAATGAACGTCTTTCGATTTGAACTGCGCCGCGCCTGGGTCAGCGTCGCAATCTGGACGCTGATCATCCTCGGCCTGTTGGGCGGCCTCATCATCGGCGCGCTGCCCGCGTTTCTGGAGAGCCGGACGGCTGTTGAAGCCATGCTCACGAATTTTCCGCCCGCGTTTCGCGCGGCGTTTGGCATGCAGATGGACAATCTCTTCAGCTTTGGCGGATTTTACGCGTTTGGTTACCTCTACTATTCGCTCTTTGGCGCGATTATGGCGGCTACCATTGGACTGGATCTCTTCTCGCGCGAAAAGCGGGAGAAGTGTATGGACTTCCTGCTGACCAAGCCGCGCGGGAGAAGCCGCCTCTTTGGCGAAAAGCTGCTCGCCGCGTTGGCGCTGCTGATTGGCTCCAACCTGCTGTTTATCATTGAGTCGCTGGTGCTCTACCGCACCTATGCGCCCGCGCCGGATCAAATGGGGCACGCGCTGCTGGCGTCTGCCGCCCTGCTCTTCACCGAACTTGTGATTCTCGCCGTCGCGGTGTTGATTGCGGTGTTTGCGCGGAGGGTGCGCTCGGTTTCGGGGCTTGCCACGGCAATCGGCATCGGCGGGTTTGTCCTCAGCGCGCTGCATAGCCTGCTGGAGGAGGAGGCGCTTCGCTATATCACGGTCTACAAATACTTTGATGTATCCAAGGCGTTCTTTGAAGGACGGTTTGACACACCCTATGTGATAACGGCGGTAGTGCTCTCGCTTGCGTGCTTCCTTGCGGCTTATACGAAGTATACCCGCTCGGACATTCCGGCGCTGTAAGGGAAGGGGGAAAGCAATATGAATCTCTTTCGACGGGAGCTCAAGGCGGGGCTAAAGCCGTTTCTGCTCTGGACGCTGGGTCTGTTTGTGTTTATCTTTGCGGGCATCGTCAAATCCAGCGCGGCCATGGCGGACGGGCGGTTCATGACGGAGCTGATCAGCAAATTTCCGCGTATCGTCGTCGCGGTTATGGGCATGGCAAACGTGGATATCGCGCAGTTTGGCGGGTTCTACGCGGTGCTGATGCAGTATGTGTTCGTTCTGACCGCGGTCTACGCCGTGCATCTGGGCAACAACGCGGTTTCGCGCGAGAGTATCGACAAGACCTATGAGTTTCTCTTTACCAAGCCGCGCTCGCGCTCGTTTATCCTCGCGCGAAAGCTGCTTTCGGCGCTGGTGTATCTCGTAGCCTATGCCGCGCTGAATCTGCTGTTTTCGGTTCTTGCGGTAAAGCAGTTGACGCTCAGCGGCGATTATACGGAATTATTCCTGCGCTTCTCGCTGGCGTTGCTGCTGGTAGGTCTGGTGTTTGGCTCCTTTGCGGCGATGTGCGCGGCGAGCGTTGCCTCCGCTGAGCGCGGCGCGCGGGCAGGCAATCTTGGTGTGCTGGCGGCCTATGCCCTCGCTGTGGCCTATGACCTACTCAACAAGCCCGGCGTGGTTCGGCTACTAACGCCGTTTCGGTATTTCTTGAATGCCGAGGTGATCGCAGGCACGGTGCAGCCGCTCTTTGCGGGGCTTTGCCTGCTACTGAGTGCGGCGTTTCTCGCGGTTGCGTTCGTCCGCTTTGAGCGGCGCGATCTCGGCGCGCTATAACACGAGCGGCGAGGCAATCCGCAGCCCTGCGTGACAAAACGGAAAACTCTTTTCAAACAGTCGGTAAAACCGCCCCAAATAAGCGTGTATCGCTTTGCGGGCGGTTTTCTTTTGTGGTAACATCATGCGCGAGGTTACATTATGGTAAGGAGACAGGCCGGAAACCTTCCGGCACAAAACAATGGAATTTCTGGAACGGACCTATTTTCATAATACCCTGCTGGATTTTGCGATCTTTTTAGGCGTGATCGCAATCGGCTTTGCGCTGGTGTTCGTCTCTGGGCGCATTGCGCTTAAGCGCATTGCGGCGGGGAATGAAAAGGCGCAAAAACCGTATGGCGAATGGCTCTTATCCGGCATCAAGCGATATATTCTGCCGAGCGCGTATTTTGCGGTATTTTACTATAGCACGCGGATGCTGACGCTTGACGCAAAGCTCATGAAGGTTGTCGGCTGCATGTCTACGATGTTTGCCGTTGTGATGGGGGCGATGATTCTCTCGTCGCTGGCGGCTTACTTTTTTGAAAAGCTCAGCCGTGGCAAGGACGAGAGCGGCGCGCTCGCGGTCAAGTGGTTGCTTCGCATCGCAAAGGGCATCATCTGGGGGCTTGCGCTCATCCTCTTCCTCGACAACATCGGGGTGAAGATCACCTCTCTTGTGACGGGGCTCGGCATCGGCGGCGTGGCGATTGCGTTTGCCGCGCAGAGCGCGCTGACGGACATTTTCTGCTTCTTCACGATCTTCTTCGACAAGCCGTTTGAGATTGGCGATTTCATCATCGCGGGCGAGCATATGGGCACCGTGGAGCACATCGGCGTAAAAACCACGCGCCTGCGCGCCATCGGCGGGGAACAGCTCATCGTGTCGAACACCGACCTGACCGGCTCCCGCATCCGCAACTACAAGACCATGCAACAGCGTCGCGTGAGCTTTACGCTGGGCGTCACCTACAATACCCCGGCGGACAAGCTCAAGGAGATTCCGGATTATATCCGCGAGATTGTGGAGAACACGGAAGACACTACGTTTTCCCGCGCGCATTTCGCGTCGTACGGCACCTATTGCCTCAATATCGAGGTGGTGTACTTCGTGCTCAGCGGGGATTATGACCGCTATATGGAGATCAACCAGCGCATCAATCTGGCTATCAAGGAGTGCTTTGACCAGCACGGCATCGCGTTTGCCCTGCCGACGACGCTGGTTCAGATTGCATCTCCTGCCAAGTAACGCACAACGCACTTGTTCTGCAATTGACTTCACGGGGCGGCTTCGGCCGCCTTTTTTTCGTTTGCATTGCAGCCGAAACATGCAACCTGCGGCTTCTTTAGTCGTCGCCGTGTGTTCCGCGCTTTCCGCCGGACTTTTGCAGGGATTTGCTGAACTTCGCGATCTCGGTAAAGCGCTGCTCCTTCTGCTTGAGATACTTTGCGGTGTCGCCCGCATATTGCGATTCCCTCTGAAGTTTTTGATAGCTCTCGAGTCGCTCTCTGGGTAGCTCTCCGGCTTCAATTGCCGCCTGAACGGCGCAGCCGGGCTCGCTCTCGTGGCGGCAGTTGCCAAAGCGGCACAGGCTAAAATAGCGCTCCACATCGGCAAACGATTCGCTCAAGCCCGCGGTACTATCCAGCATGCCGAGTTCGCGCATGCCCGGCGTGTCGATGATCATCACCCCGCTGGAGAGCAGAATCAGCTGCCGGTGCGTGGTCGTGTGCCGACCTTTGCTGTCGTCCTCGCGGATTTCATTGACCGCCATGACCTCTTCGCCCGCCAGCGCATTGACAAAGCTGGACTTGCCGACGCCGGAGGAGCCAAGCAGCACGATGGTCTTGCCGGGCGCGAGATAGGCACTCAGCGCGTCGATGCCGTAGCCGCTCTTTGCGCTGACGGGGAAGACATCGACCCCGGCGGCAACGCGCATCACCTCGCGAATCGGCTCGTCATATTGCTCCAGCAGATCCGCCTTGGTCAGCACCACGACGGGAACCGCGCCGGATTGCCATGCGAGCGTGAGATAGCGCTCCAACCGCTTGGGGTTAAAATCGTGGTTGAGCGACTGCATGATAAACACGCTGTCAAAATTGGCGGCAACCGCCTGCTCCCCCTCGCCCTGCGTTGGGTTTTTGCGGGCGAAGTAGGAGCGGCGGGGGAGCGTGTGGGTGATGATGCTATCGCCCTGCTCGTTGTATTGCAGGAGCACGAAGTCCCCCGTGGTCGGGAATTCCTCCGCCGCACCGTTGAAATACGTTGCGGATTTCAACTTTCCGTAGCATTCCCCGCGCTCGCAAACCAGCGCATAGCGCTCCTTATGCACGGCGGTGACTCGCGCGGGGATCTCGTCGTTGAGAACCCGCGCAGCTAGAGACGCGCGTAGAGCGGGGGTAAAGCCGTAAGCTTCCAGCGGTATCGTGTTCATAGGTGTTTCCTCAAACCGGGTCGTTCGGGCGCTCGCCTGCCTGGCAATCGCGGGCTTGCCTGCGGGCTTGCGACGCTGTTCGGTGTGTGGCTTAGTTCCTGCGCCTGGAGCGGGCAATCAGCTTTCATATCCGCTTTGCCCCTCCGATCAGCGCTGTGACAAACTGGTTTGCGAGGATGGCGTTTGCCATCTTCTCTGCGTGTGCTGCGCGGCGCTCTT
>JAEWYV010000139.1 GCA_023458615.1 Bacillota bacterium | reverse complement strand
TAGCGCGCCATGCAGGTCACCAGCGAGTGGATCGTGCGCCCGAACTTTAAGTCTCCGCAGACGCCGATGGTCAGTCCGTCAAACTCGCCCTTATAGTGCCGGATGGTGAGCAGGTCCGTGAGCGTCTGCGTCGGGTGATGATGTCCGCCGTCGCCCGCATTGATGACTGGGCATTCGGCATAGCGGCTCATGAGCTTTGCCGTGCCTTCCTTGGGGTGGCGCACGACGATGATGTCCGCGTATTTACCAATGGTCTTTGCGCTGTCCGCAATGGTTTCGCCCTTTGCCGTGCTGGAGGTGTTGGGGTCCGAAAAACCCAGCGTATTGCCGCCGAGGCGGAGCATTGCGGCATCGAAGGAAAACTTTGTGCGGGTGGATGGTTCGTAAAAGAGGCTTGCCAGCAATTTGCCCTTGCAAACGTCGGCATAGGTTACGGGAGATGCAATGATGCGCTGGGATAGTTGGAGCAGTTCTTCAATTTCCTCAAGGGTAAAGTCGCTTGGCGCAATCAGGTTTTTGTCTTTTAGCATGGTGTCTCTCTCCTTTATTGTTCGCTCCCCGCCTGCCCTGGCGGTCTGGTCATAAAAAAACACCGGTTAGAAAACCGATGTTGGGAAACAAATATAGTATTGAGAAAAAACAAATTTAAAAAGAAATTGCTTCAACGGGAGAACTAGAATAAAAACGCTTTGATCAAAAAGAAAAACTCTCTTCTTGAATGCTTTTGAAATAGAAACGCTTTGATCAAAAAGAAAAACTCTCTTCTTGAATGCTTTTGAAATAGAAACGCTTTGATCAAGAAGAAAAACTCTCTTATTGGGTTTTTCTGAAATAAAAAAGCTTTGATCAAAAAGAAAAATTTCTTTCGTCAAAGCCTTTGAAAGCGAATCATTTGTAGAGGGAACGGAGGGAACACGAGGAGCACGGAGGCGGACTTGAGTTAGCTGAGGTTCCGTCCGCAGGCGCATCGCGTGTCCTACCTTTCCAAGTCATTTTTCGTAGTATATAAAATCCCAGGGTCAATGTCAACAGATTTTTTTTACACTCCAAGGCATTGCAAGTAGACAACATTTTCTCGATAAATATTCATGACGCCAAACAGTTTTTTTCACGCAGGATCGACTGCACAATTCCGCTTGAGTGGAGTTCTTAATCGCTTAAAAACGCTTTCATTGCGAGATTTGAAGCACTTCCTGCAAAGAAAGACCTTATGAGACATTTGCACATGCGCGCAGGATTATATATTGCATATCGAGTGAATACGAAGGGTTGCAACATCGCAGAATCACGTTTATAATTTTTCGTAGACGCCAGCTCCATTTTCGGGGCGGCATCCTTTGTCCTATCTCAGATACCCAAACAAAATAATGGAGGAAAACAGTCATGAAGAAAGTAGCAGCGATTCTACTGGCGCTCGTTCTCGTCCTGTCGTTCGTCGCATGCGCGGCACCGGCAGCACCCGCTGGCGATGTCGTGAAGATCGGCGTATACGAACCGGCTTCCGGCGACAATGGCGCGGGCGGCAAACAGGAGACCCTTGGCGTGGAATATGCCAACTCCGTGAGCCCGACCGTTGAAATCGGCGGGAAAACCTATACGGTTGAACTCGTCAAGGTTGACAACGAGAGTTCCAACGACAAGGCGGCCTCCGCGGCCTCCACGCTGGTTTCGGCGGGCGTGTCCGTCGTGCTCGGCTCCTATGGCTCGGGCGTGTCCATCGCGGCTTCTCCGACGTTTGAAGCAGCCGGCATCCCGGCAATCGGCATCACCTGCACCAACCCGCAGGTTACCGAAGGCAACAAGCACTATTTCCGCATCTGCTTCCTCGATCCGTTCCAGGGCACCGTTCTTGCGAACTATGCCTTCAGCACCCTCGGCGTGAAGACGGCATACTGCCTCTCCAAGCTGGGCGACGATTACTCCGGCGGTCTTGTGAATTACTTCGTCAAGGCGTTTGAAGGGTTGGGCGGCACCTGCGTGCAGGATACCTTCCCCGATGGCAACAGCGACTTCACGAGCTACATCAACAACGCCAAGAACAGCGGCGCAAAAGTTTTCTTCTCGCCGGTGTCCACCGAAGCGGCTCAGCTGATCATTGACCAGGCCGAATCGCAGGCGCTCGGTATGCCGATTCTCGCCGGTGACACCTGGGATAGCAACGTTATCCTCCAGGCTGCCAAGGGCAAGAGCGTAGACGTTACCGTCACCACCTTCTATCCCGAGGGCGCGAATGCCGAGTTTGACGCGGGCTTCAAGACCTGGGTCAAAGCGGACGCAACCCGCCTCGCCAACAACGGCGGAGACGACACGGTTGCCGCGGTTACCGCGATGGGTTACGATGCATACTTCTTCGCGCTGGAAGCGATGAAGAAGGCCGCGAGCACGGATCCCGCCGCCATCATGGAAGCCCTCTGGGGCACCACCTACACCGGCGTTTCCGGCCCGATCGCGCTCGATCAGGTCAATGGCGACGCAATCCGCAACACAGCATATGTCAAGCATGCCAACAATGAGACCGGTGCGTGGGATGCCCTGCCCCCGGTAACCATCGGTTAAGAGAAGCAACGCAATGCGGCGGGGGTTACCAGCCCCCGCCGCGCTTTGTCAAAGGCGGTTTTTCGGCACTCGTTGCTCCTGTTCTCCGGCGCAGACGAAAGACTTTTTCTGCTGTGCCGCGCTCAATTCGGCTCAACGATACATATGCCGCTTGAAAGAGGCGCGCGCGTCGTTCCTCTTTCAAGCGGCATGGATGGAGGCAAGTCAATGCTCGATTTTTTGCACGCCAACCTGTCCTATATCCTCTCGGGGATCTCGGTCGGCGGCCAATATGCGCTGATCGCCATCGGTTATACGATGGTATACGGCATTCTGCGACTGATCAACTTTGCACACGGTGATGTGTTCATGTGCGCAGGGTTGATGATGGTCTATCTCTCGGCAACCCTTCCGGTGACGGTTGCCATCCCGCTCGTACTGATTCTGACGGTGCTGCTCGGCTTCATCATCGAGCGCGCGGCCTACAAACCGCTGCGCACCGCGCCGCGTATGTCCGTTATGATCAGCGCCATCGGCGTATCCTATCTGTTGCAGAACGCCGCGCTGTATTTCACCGGCGGTCTTGCAAAGGTTTATCCGGAGATTCCGTGGTTGAGCCAATCGGTTGTCATCTGGGGCTCTACCACCAAGATGGTCACGGTGGTCACCCCGATTCTCACCATTGTACTGGTCGTGTTGCTCTCGCTGCTGATTAAATACACCAAGGTCGGCATGGCAATGCGTGCGGTGTCCAAGGATTTTGAGACCAGCCGCCTCATGGGTATCAAGATCAACACCGTCATTTCGGTGACGTTCGTGATCGGCTCCTTTCTCGCGGCGGTCGGTTCGCTTTTGTACTTTTCCAACTACGCGTCCGTCACACCCGTTTCGGGCGGTATGCCGGGACTCAAGTGCTTTGTCGCCGCGGTGTTCGGCGGCATCGGCAGCATCCCCGGCGCGGTGATTGGCGCGTTCATCATCGGCATTGCGGAGAATATCATCAAGGGCGGCAGCTCGATCTTCGGATTTGGCGGCAGCGGCTGGACGACGTTCTCGGATGCGTTTACGTTTGCGCTGCTGATCATCATCCTCGTCGTGAAACCCACGGGCTTGTTCGGCGAAAAATCGACGGACAAGGCGTAAGGAGGGGACGATATGAAAAAGAAAAGCAAAGCGGAACTCTGGGTTGCCTTTGGCGCCATCGCGCTGATCTACATCGTGGTTGTGGTGTTGGAGCAGACGATGAACTCCAGCCACATCATCTTTACCGTGCTCAAAAAGGGCGCGATCTACTCCCTCGTTGCGGTCAGCATGAACCTGCTCAATGGCTTCACGGGACTCTTCTCGCTGGGGCAGGCGGGGTTTATGCTCATCGGCGCATACACCTATTCCATCTTCACCATGCCGACCGAGGTAAAACTCACCGAGTCGGTCTACAAGTATTATCATGCGGCGATTCAGTTTGACACGGG
>JAEWYV010000138.1 GCA_023458615.1 Bacillota bacterium | reverse complement strand
TGACATCCGGGCAGATCGCACCAATCTCGACGCACGCCAGCGCATGACGATAGTCAAACACCGATGCGATGCGCCGATAGCCGGAGGTCTCCAGCAGGTGCCATAAAAACTCAAAGAACTGCGGCGGTATGTTCGCGTGCGGCTGGATACCGTCACCAAAGACGGCTAATCCTGTCATCGCCTCATAGAGCGTCCGTCCGATGGCGGAGAGATCGATCCAGGGTTCCGTGTCGTCCACTTCATGGCGCGCGCGCAAGCCGGCCTTAGCCGCGCCAAAGTCAATGAGCTTCACCTTCCCGTCGGTGCAAAGAAAGATGGATTTTGCATTGATGTCGTAATGCAGCGAGTTGAGACTATGCACCACCAGAAGCGCATCTGCAAGCGAGGCGGCAATATACATCGCCTCCTCGGGATAGAGCCTTCTTCGGCGCAACTGCAAAAATCGTTCCAAAGTGACGCCGGATAGAAGTTCCATCACAGCATAGGATGTTCCATTTTCAAAAAACGCGGTATATACCGTAACCAGATTGTCGCTTCCCTTTGCGTCAGTCAACGCAAGATGCTGGCGATAAAACATCTCCGATCCAAGAAAAAACAGTGCACCACAGGCTTTGTTCTTTGGATGTAGTGCCTGCCCCTGCTCCGCGCGAACCGCAAGCGCATAGGGAAAATATTCCTTTAGCGCAATCCGCGTGCCGGTTTTTTCATCGTGGCCATTATACGTGATGCCATAGGTGCCACGCCCCAATATTCCATCAATGCGATAACGCCGGTGCACCAGCGCACCAACCGGCAACAGTTCCGCCGGTTCCAGTTCCTCCGACATGAGTTGAATCATGATAGTACGATAGACCCCTTTGCCCTAAACTCCCAAATCTTGACTCGTCAGTGCAGAATGCCCCTACCCTGCGCTTAATTGTGATGCGATCAATACCCGATCGCGTTTGCAAACAGTAATAATCCGCAGGTCAGTGCCAGCACCGCCACCTGTATCTTTGCGCTCCATTTAAACCATTTGCCATATCCAATGCCAACAATGCCAAGCGAAATCAATAGCACCGGATTGGTTGGATAAAACACGTTGGAAAACCCGTCACCAAAGGCATATGCCAGCACGGCGATCTGACGCGAGATACCACTTAAATCCGCAATCGGCGCGATCAGCGGCATGAGCAAAAACGCCTTTGCGGAGCCGCTTGAGATAAACAGCTCCATCACCAGCGCTAGCGCATAGATGAGCAGCACAACAACACCGCTGGACGCGTTCTGCGTGAGCAGAACGGTTTGATAGAGAATGGTATCCAGTATCTTGGACTCCACCATGGTATAGCGAATGGAATTCGCCATCAATATCAACAGCACGGCGGGCAGGATATTTAGCATGCCTTTTCCGAATGATTTAAGATAGGCGCGGCCGCCCATACCGGAAACGAGCGACGAAATCGTCCCTGCAAGCAGGAAAATCAACGCGATGAGCGGCATGATGATATCCTGTAAAAACGGAATAACGCTTGAGGTGAGAATCAACAAGATGCCCGCGCCCAGAATGATCGCAAACCAAATCAACGCGCGATCCTTCCGGCTCTCCTCCACATAGTCCATGCGGAGGGACGCCCAGCGGTCGATCATTGCCGGATCATAGATCATGGAGCGTTTCGGATCGCGCTCAATGCGTTTGGCGTACGGAATTAAGAACGCCATCAATAGGCCATAGATGAGAACAAAGGTCAACAAACGCATCCAGACTCCAGAGAACATCGGAAGCCCGACGAGCTGCTGCGCAACGCCAACCGTGAACGGATTGGCAACGCCTGTGCTAAAGCCAAATCCGACCGCAAGCAGACTCATACCGAGGCCGACCAGCGCATCCCACCCCAGCGAATAAGCCAGCGCAACCGCAATTGGAACCAGCGGAACACACTCTTCAAATGAACCGACAAATGCGCCAAGGCACATAAAGAACAGCGCAACGAGCGGAAGCAACTTATACTTCTGATGCTCAAACAGGCGATAGACACGGTTAAACATATAGGAAAGCACGCCGCATTCGTCCATGGCATTAAATGCGCCGCCGATGACAAGCAGAAATGCGATGATCGCAATGACCGTGCCAGAGCCGCTAGAACCCAACGCAAGAAATGGCGAGAGCAACCATTTCCAGAACGGCAGCCCGCCCGTAACGGTTTGATAGGTTCCCGCAACGATGGACTCTTTCCCGTCCGCCATCACACGCTGATATTCACCCGCGGGAAGCAGGAACGTGAGCGCATATACCAGCGCCATCAGGATGAATAGAATGATAAGCGCGGCGATAAAGGAGCGCGTTCCAACGTTAAATACCCGCTTCGACCGACTTTCCATTCTTCCATCCTCCTGCATGCTGCTTCACACATGATTGCTTGATTGCCATATGTGTTTTTAAACAAATCTTTTTGATAGTATATCATAGCAAATTCACAATCGCATCACCGATTCGTTTTATTTATTCGCGCGGTATGAAACGAATCGGTTATCCCGTTGCAAACAGCCGTACATTTGATATAATAGGTATTGCGTGAGGGAGTAGTTGGCGCGGCGTACTGTCCGTGTTCCAAGTCAACATGGTAGCACGACGCAAGGCGCGTCTGGCTTGGATGAAATAGCGAGACTCATGTACGACAGCCTGTTTGCCGTACATGTGTCTTTTTTATTTTCGGCGGCAGGCAAGTGTCCATTCTCCCGTTGAACAACACGAAAGGAAGTAACCATTTATGCAGCAATATCTGCTCAACCCGGCAGAAGCACTTCGGTCTGTCTCATCCGATGCGCAGGGGCTCTCCGGCAAGGAAGCGCAAAAAAGATTGGAGCAAAACGGTCCAAACAAGCTTGCCGAGGGGAAAAAAACACCGATGATCGTTCGTTTTCTTCAGCAAATGAAGGACCCGATGATCCTGATTTTACTCGCAGCGGCGCTGGTTTCCGGCATCACGGCGGCAATCGAGGGCGAAAGCTTTGCGGATGTCATCATCATCCTAACCGTCGTCATCATTAACGCGGTGCTCGGCGTGGTGCAGGAGAGCAAGGCGGAAAAGGCAATTGAGGCCCTGCAAAAGATGTCCGCTGCGACCTGCCGCGTGCTGCGCGACGGAATGATTGCGCGCATCAAGACAGAGGAACTTGTGGTTGGTGATATCGTTCTGCTGGAGGCGGGAGACGCGGTTCCGGCGGACGGGCGCATTCTAGAAAGCGCGAGCCTTCAGATTGAGGAGGCTGCTCTCACCGGCGAGAGCGTACCGGTCAGCAAAGCGATTGACGCGCTGATGCTTGGCAGCGCAAAGGATATCCCGCTGGGTGATCGCAAGAACATGATCTATATGGGCAGCACCGTCGTTTACGGGCGCGGCAAGGCGGTCATTACCGCAACGGGCATGCAAACCGAGATGGGCAAGATTGCCGACGCGCTCTCCAAAGCGGAGGACGGTCAAACCCCGCTGCAGATTAAGCTCTCCCAGCTATCCAAGATTCTCACCTGGCTTGTGCTTGGCATCTGCGTGGTGATCTTTGGCGTAAACATTCTGCGCTTTCACGGCACGGGCGAACGATATATCTTGGATTCCTTCCTCATCGCGGTCAGCCTCGCCGTTGCCGCTATTCCGGAGGGATTAGCCGCGGTTGTCACCATCGTGCTCTCCATAGGCGTCACCAACATGAGCAAGCGAAACGCGATCATTCGACGGTTGACGGCGGTGGAGACGCTCGGCTGTGCGCAGATCATTTGCTCGGACAAGACGGGCACGCTCACGCAGAACAAGATGACCGTAGTAGAGGATTATGCGGACGATATCCCGCTGCTTGCCAAGGCGATGGCGCTCTGCACGGACGCTGAACTGGATGAAACCAACAATGCCGTCGGCGAACCGACCGAATGCGCCCTTGTCAACTTTGCCGTCACCAAAGACCTGCTCAAACCCGCGTTGAAACAAGCGGAGCCACGCGTGGACGAAGCGCCCTTTGACAGCATGCGCAAGATGATGTCCACCGTGCACGAACTGCCGCAGGGATATGTGCAATATACCAAGGGCGCGCCGGACGAGGTGCTCAAAAAGTGCGCTTATTATTGGAAAAACGGAAAAACATTGCCGCTGACAGGCGACGTACGCGCGGAGATTCTCTCCGCCAATAAGTCGATGGCGGATAAAGCGCTGCGCGTGCTCTGCGCCGCTTTCCGTCGATATGACGAAAAGCCCGCGGATCACTCCCCCGCCGCCTTGGAGCGTGAGCTTGTGTTCATCGGGCTTGTCGGCATGATCGACCCCGTGCGCCCGGAGGTGATCGGCGCGATTCAACAGTGCCGCTCGGCGGGCATCCGCCCCATCATGATCACAGGCGACCACCGCGACACCGCAGCAGCGATTGCGCTCACGCTCGGCATTATTTCGGATGCATCCGAGGCCATCACCGGCGCGCAGCTGGACGAAATTGACGACGAAACCTTTGAAAGGACAGTCAGCCACTATAGCGTCTATGCCCGCGTACAACCGGAACACAAGGTGCGAATCGT
>JAEWYV010000137.1 GCA_023458615.1 Bacillota bacterium | reverse complement strand
GTGCAACACTTTATCGACTACGAGAGGAGCACGGCGCGATGAAAGCAAAACTCTTTGACTATGTCGAGCGGCACAATGTCGTCTATGATCTCTCCGGTGTAACAAAGCTCTTCTGCTTTCTGCTCCTGACGGCGGCAGTCATGTTTTCCTATGATATCCGCGCAATCGCGGTCATCATGGTGCTCTCCCTCGTTTTTCTTAGAATGTCGCAGATTCAGTTTCACCAGATTAAGCTGATGTTGCTCTATGTGCTGGTGTTTCTGGTATTCAATTTCATTCTCACCTTTGTCTTTAGCCCGACCTACGGGGTGGATATCTACGGTACCAAGCATGTGCTCTTCACCATCGCGGGGCGCTATGTGGTTACGAGCGAGCAAATGCTCTATCAGGTGACAAAGACGCTCAAATACGCCTCCGTCGTGCCGCTAGGCATCATCTTCTTTCTCTCGACGAACCCTAGCGAGCTTGCCGCGAGCATCAACCGTGCGGGGGTTAGTTATAAGGCGGCGTTTGCATTCTCGCTGACGCTGCGCTACTTTCCGGATTTGATTCGCGATTATCAGGATATCTCCGCCGCGCAGCAATGCCGCGGGTTGGATCTTTCTAAAAAAGAGAAGCTCGGTACACGCCTGAAGAATATACTCAACATCACGATTCCGCTGATCTTCTCTACGCTGGATCGCATCGAGACCATTTCCAACACGATGGATCTGCGCGGATTTGGCAAGGAGAAAAAGCGCACCTGGTATTCGGCAAAGCCGCTCAAACGAAATGATATTCTCGCGCTGTGTCTTGCGCTCGGGCTGTTTCTCGGCACCATCGCCATCAGCATCTTTGTTAATCACGGGAAATTCTGGGATCCGTTTGTTTGACGTCCACGGAGTTAAAAATCACTCAGAAATTTTGGAATCCGTTTATTTAAACGTTAGTAGCAATCAAAAAAGGAGAACTCAAATGAAACCCATCCTAGTCTTTCAAACCGACTTTACCTATAAAGAAGGCGCGGTCAGCTCCATGTATGGCGTGGTGAAGTGTGTAGATCGTGAACTGGAAATCTTCGACGGCACGCATGAGCTGCCACAATACGACACCTGGAGCGCGAGCTACCGCCTCTATCAGAGCCTACGCTTCTGGCCGGAGGGGACGATCTATGTCTCTGTGGTCGATCCAGGCGTTGGCACGGCGCGCAAGGCCTGCGTGGCGAAGGTCAACGGCGGATACTATGTGGTGACGCCCGATAACGGCGCGCTGACGCATATCGACCGCGAGATGGGCATCCTGGAGGTGCGTGAGATTGACGAAAGCGTCAACCGCCTCCGCGGCAAGGACACCGAGGGCGTCGCCATCTTCCATGGCCGTGATCTGTTTGGCTATACCGCCGCGCGCCTCGCCAGCGGCATCATCGATTATGAAGGCGTTGGCCCCGCGTATCCCGTCAGCGAGATCGTTCGCCACGAAATTCTCGAACCGGCGATTGGCGCGGGTAAAGCGGAGGGAATCTTCGAAATCGACGATCCGAACTTTGGCAATCTTTGGACCAATATTCCCACGAAACTGTTCTTTGAGAGCGGCTTTGCCTATGGGGACACGGTTCGTGTCATGGTGGAGAACAGCGGTAAAACGGTGTTCGATCAGGATGTGCTCTTTCACAAAAGCTTCGGCTTTGCGAAGCCCGGCGAACCCATCATCTACAACAATGAACTCATGAAGGTTGCCCTCGCGGTGAGCTGCGGCAGCTTTAAGGAAAAGTATAACCTTTCATTTGGCGCGGACTGGCGCGTGTCGTTCGCGAAAAAATGAGCGGCATCTCCGGGTTCCCTAGGGTAATAACGTTTGGACAAGCCTGCCTGTTGGCTTGACAAATCATATACGATATGTATAGTATGGAACAGGAATCATAATGATTATGGGAGGTAGTGTCTGATGAAGAAAATGTTCAAAGTAACCACGAAGACCATCGTTGCAACCGGACTCGGCGCGGCTCTGTTCGCGCTGCTGTTCATGTATGTGAAGGTTCCCACCGGTATCCCTGAAACCTCCATCCAGACGGCATACGGCCTCGGCGCGTTCTTTGCGGCGCTGTTTGGACCCATCGCCGGCGGCTTGATTGCGTTCATCGGTCATGCGATTTCCGATGCGCTCCAGTATGGCTCTCCCTGGTGGAGCTGGGTCATCGCCAGCGGCGTGTCCATGTTCCTCGTCGGCCTCGTCTACACCAAGCTCAGGGCGGATGAAGGCGAATTCGGTTGGAAAGACGTTCTGCGCTTCAACATCTATCAGATTCTTGCCAACATCATTGCCTGGGTTGTCGTTGCCCCCGTGCTCGACATCGTCATCTACGCAGAGCCCGTTAACCTCGTCTTTACGCAGGGTGCGGTCGCCTGCCTCTGGAATGCGATTGCCTGCGGCGTAATCGGCACGCTCCTGCTCTTTGCCTACGCCAAGATTCGCCCGAAGAAGGGCAGCCTCACGAAGGAAGAGGAGTAAACTCACTTCGTTCGGTCTGGCCGAAGCAAAGTGAAACGAAAAATTCAGTAAAATTCAAAAAGCAGTTTTATGCTGCGAATCTTTCAAAAAATCTGCCGCTGGTGACAAAGTGCCGACGGCAGATTTTATATTTTGTTGTACACAATAAAAAAGATTATTTCGTTAAAAAGACATTTCTATGCACTATTCGGTGCATTTCGAGTATTGAGACCCGCAAGAAGTCTAAAAATGAGCGATAAAGACTGAGAACGGCGCTTGTAATTATATGCAGGAATCGATGCGAGAAACGGCAAAAACGATCGTGATAAAAACACAAACAGAATTTTCGGCGCATTGACTTTTCGTTTGCAAAACAGTACACTGACAGTTGTGGGGTAACCACACATATCTCGTTTTTTCATCGAAACCCAGAACACAATTTCATGAAAGAGAGAGGAAATCACAAAATGAAAAAAATCGTAACGCTCCTGATGGTAGTACTGCTCGTGTTTGGTGCAGTTGCGTGCCAGCCGGCAGCGGAAGCTGCAACCGAGGCCCCGGCAACGGATGTAGCGGCAACCGAAGCGCCCGCAGCCGAAGCAAAGGTCTACAACGTCGTCAGCCTGGTCAACGGCAACCTTGGCGATAAGTCCTTCTTTGACTCCGCCGAGTCCGGCCTGAAAGCCCTTCAGGATGCAGGACGCATCACCTACAAGACCATCGAAATGGGTGGTACCGACGAAGATCAGCCCAAGTGGCTGGAGACCCTCTACGAAGTAGCAGCATCCGGCGAATATGACCTCGTCATCGTCGGCACCTATCAGATGCCTGATTATCTGAAGGAAGTTGCCACCGCGTATCCGGATCAGAAGTTCCTGATCTATGATGATACCACCTATGTTGGCGAAAACCAGAACGTTGTTAACATCAGCTACAAGCAGAACGACATGGGTTATCTCATCGGCGTGTTTGCAGCGGCGATGACCAGCGACACCACTGTGAAGAACATCAACGCGGATAAGGTCGTCGGCTTCGTCGGCGGCACCGACAGCCCGGTCATCAACGACTTCCTCTACGGCTTCCTCGAGGGCGTAAAGGCCACCGATCCGGAAGTCAAGGTAGACACCCGCTATGTCAACAGCTATGTTGACACCGCAACCGCCAAGGAAATGGCGCTTTCTATGATCAACGACAAAAAAGCCGACATCATCTGGGGCGTCGCGGGTCTCTCCGGCAACGGCGCTGCGGAAGCAGCCCTCGAATCCGGCAAAGCCTGGTTCATCGGCGTTGACTCCGACCAGGAGCTGACCTTGGGCGGCGATTTGGCAGCAAACACGCTGACCTCCGGCCTCAAGAACGTTGGCAACTCCCTCGTCTGGATCTTTGACGAATGGGATGCAGGCCGCACCTACTGGGGCAAGCAGGTTAACCTGGGCCTCACCGAAGGTGGCGTAGGCATCGTGACCGACAAGAACTTCGCAGCCGTTGCGCCGCAGGCCGTTCAGGACAAGGTGCTGGCAGCTGAAGCCGCAATCAAAGATGGCACGATCGTGGTTCCGACCGCGATTGGCGATGACACCAATGCAGTGGTCGCGGTTCGCGACAGCATGCAGCCGTAAGGAACCCGCAAGGGAACGACAAACGGAACATAAGCTTGGCTTATGCAAACACCGGGGGAGAGCGATCAGCGCTCCCCCGGTTTGTTACCGGATCGTAGAACCTAAATATTTGAAAAGCAAATAAAAATATCCCAAATATCTCTAAAGTCGAATACGCATTTGCCGTGCAACATTGCATTTGCGCGGACAATTCTTTAATATGAATCCATACAGGTTCTTTCGTCATTCATTCTAACAAATCGCAGGACAATTCGAATATTTGCCGCCGGACAGGGCGGCTGATGATACACATTCCATCAAAGGGGAAGCCATTTATGGAACAAAACAATCTGGAACCAAACGATCTGGTGGTGCAGATGAACGGGATCACCAAGGTGTATCCCAACGGCATCGCTGCAAACCAAGGCGTCGATTTCTCCGTGCGGCGCGGAGAGATCCACGCGCTGATGGGCGAGAATGGCGCGGGCAAGAGCACGCTGATGAAGATGCTCTTTGGGCTGGAGCAGCCCACGAGCGGTGAGATTATCGTCAACGGCGAAAAGGTCTCGCTCTCCTCGCCGACAGCGGCAATTGCCCACGGCATCGGCATGGTGCATCAGCACTTCATGCTTGTGCCGAGCCTCACCGTAGCCGAAAACATCGTGCTCGGCATGGTGCCGAAAAAGAGCGGTATGTTCATCGACTTCAAAAAGGCAACGGAGCTCACAAAGGAGTATGCCGAGCGGTTTAACCTCGCGGTGAATCCGGACGCCAAGGTTGTGGACATCCCCGTTGGCATGAAACAGAAGGTGGAGATTCTCAAGGCACTCATCCGGGGCGCAAAGATTCTCATCCTCGACGAGCCGACAGCGGTTCTGACCACGCAGGAGACGGCGGAGCTCTTCCGCGAGCTCGTGCATCTCAAGGAGCAGGGTTATACCATCATCTTCATCTCCCACAAGCTCAACGAAATCAAGCAGATCACCGACCGCATCACGATCATGCGCGGCGGCAAATCGATGGGCGTGTATGAGACGTCCTCCATCAGCGAGCAGGAGATATCCCGCCTGATGGTCGGGCGCGACGTTATATTGGACGTGCAGAAGGACGCGCCGCAGCCGACGGACGTTGTGCTCAAGGTGCGGGATCTGCACTATACCAATGAATGGAACAAAAAGATGCTCGACGGGATATCGTTTGACGTGCGCAAAGGCGAAATCCTCGGCATCGCGGGCGTGGAGGGCAATGGTCAGCGGGAGCTGGTCGATATGCTCTTCGACCTCAACGAGCCGGATGCGGGCACCGCAACCGTCAACGGGACGGACGTCATTAGCGCACCGCAAAACAAAATTCGCGCACTTGGCGTCTCCTTGGTACCGGAAGATCGCATGACCTATGGCATAGCGGATATCGCGACCATTGAGGAAAACCTGATCTCCGACCGGTTTGAAGAGAAGCGCTTTAACAAGGGTCTGCTCTTTAACATGAAGGCGATCCATGAGGAGAGTGACAAGCTGATACAGGACTATACGGTGCTCTGCAAGTCCCGCAAGCAAAAGGTCAAGATGCTCTCCGGCGGTAATATCCAAAAGGTCGTTGTCGCCAGAGAGTTTTCCAGCGATCCGACGCTGATCATTGCAGACCAGCCTACGCGCGGCATCGACGTTGGCGCAACGGAGTTCATCCGCAAGAAGCTGGTCGATCTCTCCCGCGCGGGTACGGCGGTGCTGCTGGTCTCGGCGGACCTCAACGAGGTGATGGAGCTGAGCGACAGCCTCATCGTGCTTTACGGCGGAAAGATTGCGGCATATTTTGATGATACCAGTCAACTCAACGACTCGGTGATGGGCGAATATATGCTTGGCCTCAAACGGCAGAGTGATGAGGAAATCGGGAGGGTGTGTCATGAAAGATAGACGAATGCTTGGCTTTGAGCTCGTTCGTGGCGCGGCGGCCATTCTTCTGGCGCTGGGTGTTGGAACGATCTTCATTTTCCTGAGTTCGGATGAGCCGTTAACGGCGCTGCGATACCTGCTCATTGGTCCCCTGGTCTCCATCAAGGGCAGTGTTGCGAGTTTTAATACGCAGGGGCTTTATACCATCCTCGCGGCGATGATTCCGACGATCTTTACCGGCCTTGCGGTCTGCGTCATGTTTTCGAGCAACCAGTTTAACCTCGCCGGTGAAGGCGTGGTCATGGTTGGCGGATTCGTGGCGGCGCTTGCCGGCATCTATCTACATATGAACTCCGGCCTGCACGCGGTTGTCTGCATTCTCATTGCGGCGGCAATCGGCGGTGTGATCATGCTCGTTCCCGCGCTGCTGAAGGTAAAGCTCGGTGCCAGCGAGATGGTAACCAGCCTCATGTTGAACTATGTTTGCATGTATCTGGTGTTGCACTTTCTCAACTATGTTTTTGCCGACCGCAGCAAGGGCTCCACGCAAACCTATCCCTTTGCGGATACGGCAAAGATCGGCGCGCTCGTACCCGGCGGAAGTAAGCTCACCTGGGGCTTTGTCGCGGCGCTAGTGTTTGTTGTGATCATCGGGCTGTTGATGTATCGGACGCGCTGGGGTTATGCCATTCGCATGATCGGCATCAATCAGGCGTTCTCCAAGTATTCCGGTATGAAAGTCGGCTCCACCATCGTTCTTTCGCAGGTCATCGGCGGCGTGCTCAGCGGCATCGGCGGCAGCGTAGAGGTACTGGGACGCTATTCTACCTTTCTCTGGAAGGAACTGCCGGGCTATGGTTGGACAGGCGTTACCATTGCGATTCTAGCAAAAAACAATCCTTGGATGGTGCCGCTGGCAGCGTTCTTTATTGCTTACCTAAACAAAGGCTGTCAGCTGATGGCAACCTACTGCGATGTACCGAGTGAAATGATCGACATCATTCAGGCGGCAATCTTCCTCTTCTTCGCGGCGGAGCAGTTCCTCAGCGGGTTCCGGCAGAAGATCGTGGTCAAAAACACACAGGCGGACCTCGCCAAAGCTGCTGCCATTGCCGAGGGGGGTGACCAATAATGTGTGGTCAACTGCTGGAAACCATCTTTAAGTCGGAATTTCTCTTCTCCGTGATTCGTATTACGGCGCCGATCCTGTTTGCAGCGCTCGGCGCGGTCATCGCGGAAAAGGCGGGCGTCACGAACATCGGTCTTGAAGGAATCATGATGATCTCGGCGCTGTTCGGGGTGCTCTTTAGCTACTGGACGCAGAGTTGGCTCATCGGCGTCATCGGCGCGATGCTAGTCGGCGTGTTGCTAGGGCTCATGATGGGCTTCTTCGCGCTCAAACTCAAGACGGATATCATTTTAGCCGGTATCGCGGTCAACATGATGGGCACAGGCGGAACCATCTTCCTACTGTATATGTTCACGGGCATGCGCGGCAATACGGGCGCATTGGTTAGCCCGAATATTCTGATTCCGACGGTGAACATCCCGCTCATCAAGGATGTTCCGATTCTGGGCGACATCCTCTCCGGACACGCGGTGCTGACCTATCTTGCGTTCCTGCTCGTCTGGCTCATCTGGCTGCTGCTGTATAAAACCCCGCTGGGACTCAATATCCGCGCGGTTGGCGAAAACGCAAATGCTGCCTCCAGTGTTGGCGTGAGCGTACTCAAGATCAAATACATCGCTATTTCCATCTCCGGTGCACTGGCCGGTTTTGGCGGCGCATTTATGAGCATGTACTACTCCCAGGGATGGAACAGCGGCATGGTCGCCGGACGCGGATTCATCGCGCTCGCGGCGCAGGCCATGGGTCGCGGCGAACCCGTCGGGGCGATGTTCAGCTCCCTGCTCTTTGGTCTTGCGCAGGCGCTGCGTACCAAGGTCAGCGGGTTGCAGGGCGTTTCGAGCTACCTTGTGTCGCTCATCCCCTATGTGGTGACTATTCTCGGCCTCGTCATCTATGCGGCGAGCACAATCAAGCGCGTAAAAAAGATCCGCGCATCCAAACCTGAGGTGAAAGCATGACAAAAAAAATCCCCGTGATTCTGGATGGCGATCCGGGACACGACGACGCAATTGCCTGGGTGCTGGCAAACGCCAGTCCCATGCTTGATATCAGGGCCGTGACCTCCGTTTGCGGCAACCAGACCATCGAGAAGACAACCTATAACGCCGGACGCATTATGACGCTCATCGGCCTCGATGCTCCCCTCGCGATGGGGCGTGTAAAGCCCCTCGTTGCGGACGCAATCATCGCGCCGACGGTGCACGGCAACTCCGGCCTCGATGGCCCTGCCCTGCCGGAACCGAAGAACAAGCCCGTGTCGCAGGATGCCTGCACACTCATGGCGCAGATATTGGAAGCGAGCGAGGAGCCCGTTGCGCTGGTTCCTACAGGTCCCTTGACCAACATCGCGACGCTTCTGCTACTCTATCCGCACCTGAAGTCCAAGATCAAGCACATCTATCTCATGGGCGGCGGCATCGAGTTTGGAAACTGGACGCCTGCGGCGGAGTTTAACATTTTGGTCGATCCCGAGGCGGCGGACATCGTATTTCGCAGCGGTGTGCCGATCACCATGGCGGGGCTCGACGTAACCGAGCGGGCGCTTGTCTTCCCCGAGGATTTTGAGCGCATCCGCGCGGTGGGAAACCCCGTTTCGAAGGTGGTTGCCGAGTGGCTGGACTTCTTCTATGGCTTCCATCGCAGCATCGGCTATCCCGGTGCGCCGATTCACGACGCAGTCGCCGTTGCGGCGCTCGTGCGTCCGGAGCTGCTCACGATCAAAGAAATGTATGTGGAGATTGAAACCACCGGGGACTATTGCCGCGGTGCAACGGTGGGTGATCGGCTCAACGTGCTGAACAAGCCCGCCAATGCGCGCGTCATCATGGACATCGACCGGCAGGGGTTTGTAGACCTGCTCGTCGAGGCGGCGGAATTCTACGGAAAGGAGGCGTAAGCGTATGAACAAACAACCGATGCTGCTGGACTGCGACACTGGAGTGGACGACGCGGTCGCCATCCTGCTGTGTAAGTATCTCAACAATCTGGAGCTTGTCGCCGCAACCTGCGTTGCGGGCAATGTGGAGGTGGAGAAAACCACCCTCAACACCCTGCGCGTGCTGGAACTCGCGGGCATGACGGATATCCCCGTCTACGCTGGCGCGAAGGAGCCGCTGATGGGAGAACAGGTGATCGCCTCGCATATCCACGGCAACAATGGACTCAACGACATGGAAATCCCGTTGCCCAAGCGCAGGCCGGAAGCGCTGCCCGCATGGGACGCAATCTATGAATGCGCCAAGAAATATCAAGGCGAGCTGGTCATCGTCGCAATTGGGCCTTTGACCAATCTCGCACTCGCGATTGCGAAGTATAAGGAGTTGCCAAAGCTCGTCAAGCGCATCGTCGTCATGGGCGGCGCGGCGACGGGCGGAAACATTACCCCCAGCGCGGAGTTCAACGTCTATGCCGACCCGGAAGCGGCGGACATGGTGTTCACCTGCGGCGCAGAGGTCTATATGTGCGGGCTGGATGTGACCATGGCGTCCTATTTTACGCCGGAAGAGCTGGATGAGCTGGCAACGCTTGGCTCCAAGCAGGCTGTGTTTGCGCGGGATGTCATGCAGGGCATTCTACAGTTCTACCGCACGCATTATCTCTCCGGCGTCGCGTTTCATGATCCCGTGACGGTGCTGTATGCAGACGACGACAGTTATTTTCAGACGGATCACGTCGGCATCCGCGTGGAGACCAAGGGCAAAATCACGCGAGGCAAGACCGTGACAGACCTATATAGCGACAAGCAGATGGAGCACAACGCGTATATTGTCACCAAGGTAGATCGCGAGGTGTTCAAGCGCCGCGTGTTTGAGATCATGGCAAAGTACGGAGCATAACACAAAACGGCCTTTGCCTGATCGGCAAGGGCCGTTTGTTGAAGCACGGTCAGAGGGGTATAATGATATGGGTTAAACCAGCTGCAGGATTTTACGAAACGCCTCCAGCGCGACTAGAATCTCGTGCTCCTCGCCCTGCATGGCGGCGCTTTCGCCATCCACATAACTGCCGATGGCGTCGAGCGTGTCTGTCTCGAAGGCGACAACGTTGTTGAGGATGCTCATGGTGTGAATGCCGCGCAGATGCCCAATGGTGTAGAGCGCCGCGGTCTCCATATCCGCGCCGAGCACACCGCGACGGGACCAGTAGGCGTCAATCTCCTCCTCGCGGTCGGTATAAAAGCTATCGTGACTCCGCGCGATGCCGGTATGATAGGCAAACTTTCGCTCCTTGGCGGCCTCTACGCAGGCAAAGAGCAGCTCGCTGTTTGGCACGGCGGGAAAGATCGGGTCGATATAGGTTTTGCTCGCGCCGTCGTCGCGCACGGCTCCACTGACGAGCACCAGATCGCCAATCTTCACCTCGGGCTGCAGCGCGCCGCAGCTGCCGATTCGGATCATGTTTTTCACGCCGAGGTTTTTGAGTTCCTCAACGGCGATTCCGGCGGAGGCGCCTCCGATGCCCGTGGAGACGGCGAGCACACGAATGCCGCCGTAACTACCTACGAGGCTTCTGTATTCGCGGTTGTAGGCAAGCTCACTGACATCGCTTAAGAACGGTTTGATGCGGTCGAGCCGCGCGGGATCGCCCGGCAGCAGGGCGCAAACGGCACCGTGGTTGTCATCGAGTCGGATATGCGGTTGCAATTGCGGCATAGGTTTTTTCGCTCCTTTGGTCAATCGTCCTACCATCATTTTAACATAGAAAACAAGAATCATCATATGGAGGCAAACGATCTTGGCAAACATTCTCAACTTTGG
>JAEWYV010000136.1 GCA_023458615.1 Bacillota bacterium | reverse complement strand
GCGTCTCTGGCAAACCCGGCTGTGGTGACGATGACCACGAGTGCTCGGCCTTCACGCAAAGGCACGATTTGAATATGCCTTAGCCTGTTTGCCGCCAGCATGGGCGACATGACCATTGCGGTATAGTGCGTGACCGCCGAGAGCGCATGCGCAGTCTGCTGCATTACGGTCTCAACTTCGTCGAGTTTTGCGCCCATGTGGGCACGAATGAGCTTGATCTCATCATCGCTCAACGCAGCCTTCTGCATCATCTGATCGACATAGAGCCGATAAGCCTTATCCGACGGAACACGCCCGGCGGATGTATGCGGCTGCTCCAGATACCCAAGCTCCTCCAGATCCGCCATCTCGTTTCGAATCGTCGCGCTGGAGAGGCTGAATCCCTCATGTTTGCTGATGGAGCGGGAACCGACAGGCGACGCGGAGAGGATATATTCGTCTATGATCGCCTTTAGTATGCCGAGTTTTCTGGCATCCAATTCCATCCGTTTCGCCCCCCTTTCCAGTTCCGATTTGCCTGAAATTCCGTTGTTAGCACTCTATTTTGTCGAGTGCTAACCCATGACAAAAATTTAGCACCTACAGGCTTTGGTGTCAAGTAAGTGCTGTATCAAAAATGTGACATTCCAGTGAATTCACCCTTATGACAGGTAGAGATAAAGCCGCTATAGAAAGAATCCGAGTGCCTCATTTTGCAGATCAAGACCCTTTCGATTGAGCGCAATAAACCCTTCGGTTTCCTCAACCCATCCGCGCTTTCGGATGGCCTCCATGCCATCTGGAAACGCCTCCGCCATGTCCAATCCAAACCGTTTATAGAACGCTTTGCGGTCTACGCCCTTCGTGAGCCTGAGCCCCAGCATAACGCACTCAAACATTTCATCCGCGTTGTGCAACTCAATCGTCTCCGCGAGCGGGCGTTTTCCGCGCGCAAGAAGACGGTAATATTCGTCCAACGTATCCACATTTGCCGTACGTGTCCAGCGTTTTTTGCGCACCACCGCATGCGCGGCAACGCCCAAACCAAGGTACTCGCCGTTTTGCCAATAGTTCAGATTATGGCGGCATTCGTAGCCGGGAAGCGCGAAATTGCTGATTTCATAACGATGATATCCGCGCGAGGCAAGATAGTCGATGCCCGCATCCTGCATATCCGCGACCAGGTCGCTATCGGGCAGCTTCACCAGTTTGCTTTCCACACGCGCATAGAGCGGCGTGTGCTCCTCCAGCGTCAACGCATAGCTGGAGATATGCTGTAGCCCCAAATCGCATACGGATTGTAGTGTATCGCAATACTGTTCCAGCGTTTGCCCCGGCAGGCCATGCATGACGTCCGCATTGATGTTGGCAAACCCAACGCTCTGCGCATTCTCCAACGTTTTCCGAAATTGTGCATATGTATGGATTCTGCCGACGCTTTTTAGCAGCGCATCATGCGTGCTCTGCAGCCCGATCGAAAGGCGGTTGATCCCAGCCGCATGGTAGGCAGCGAGGTGCTCCCGCGTTGCCGTGCCGGGGTTACACTCCATCGATTGCTCCGCGTCTTCCTGAACGGGGAAATGCGCGTGAACCGCCTCCAGAATTCGCTTCATTTGTTCGCCCGTAAGCAGGGACGGCGTGCCCCCACCGAAGAAGACCGTATCAAACACGGCGGGATATTCGCCCCGTGACACAATCTCAATTTCGCGAATCAGCGCGTCCACATACTCCTCCGGCACACCAGAGCAGGCAAACGACGCAAAGTCGCAATAGGCGCACTTACTAACACAAAATGGAATATGCAGATAGATGCCCGCCATTGTTAATTGATGCGGAGCACGCTCATAAATGCGTCGCTCGGCAGCGACACGCTGCCAACTTGGCGCATGCGCTTCTTGCCTTCCTTCTGTTTTTCCAGCAGCTTCTTTTTACGGGTGATGTCGCCGCCATAGCACTTTGCCAAAACGTCCTTACGTACCGCGCGGACGGTTTCGCGGGCGATGATCTTTCCGCCGATTGCCGCCTGAATCGGAATTTCAAACTGCTGACGCGGGATCACTTCGCAAAGTTTTTCCGCAACGGCGCGTCCCTTTGCGTAGGCGCGATCCCTGTGCACAATGGTGCTCAACGCATCGCACATATCTCCATTGAGCAGGAAATCCACCTTGACCAGATCGCTCTTCTCATAGCCCTTGAGTTCATAATCAAACGAGGCATATCCCCTGCTGCGACTCTTGAGCTGGTCAAAGAAGTCGTAGATGATCTCGTTGAGCGGAAGCGTATAGTGCAGGCGCACACGCGTCGCCTCAATGTAATTCATGTCGATAAAAATGCCACGCCGTTCCTGGCAGATCTCCATAATTGAGCCAACATACTCCGCCGGTGTCATGATGGTTGCGTTGACAACCGGCTCTTCCAGCGTTTCAATCTCCGTCACAACCGGCATATTGGAGGGGTTGTCGAGCATGATCTCCTCACCGGAGGTCAACTTTAACTTATAGATTACGCTCGGCGCCGTGGTGACCAGATCCAGATCAAACTCACGCTCTAAGCGCTCCTGAATGATCTCCATATGCAGCAATCCCAGAAAACCGCAACGGAAACCATAGCCAAGCGCGCTGCTTGTCTCCTGCTCATAAGAGAGTGAAGCGTCGTTTAGCTTTAGTTTGTCGAGTGCGTCTCGCAAATCTTCATACTGTGCACCGTCCGCCGGGTAGATACCGCAGAACACCATCGGGTTAGCCTGCTTGTATCCCGGCAAGGGTTTCGTGGCTGGGTGTTCCGCCGTCGTGATGGTGTCGCCCACCTTGGTCTCTGCAACGCTCTTAATCGAGGCGGCAATATAGCCGACCTCACCCGCGGTGAGTTCATCCACCGCCATCGGCGCAGGCGTGAATACACCAACCTCGGTGACGTCAAATTCATGTCCGGTCGCCATGGATCGAATCCGCAAGCCCGCCTTCACCGTTCCGTCAAACACACGGACATAGGAGAGTGCGCCCTTGTAGTTATCATAGATACAGTCAAAAACCAGCGCGGTCAGCGGTGCGTCCGGATCGCCTACAGGAGGCGGGACCTGCGCAACCACTGCTGAGAGCACCTCATTGACATTTAGTCCACTTTTAGCGGAGATCTTTGGCGCGGAGTGCGCCTCAATTCCGATGATATCCTCAATCTCCTGCGCCGTGCGCTCCGGCTCCGCGCTCGGCAGGTCGATCTTGTTGATAACCGGAACGACCTCGAGGCCGTTATCCACCGCGAGATAAACGTTTGCTAATGTCTGCGCTTCGATTCCCTGCGTTGCGTCAACGACGAGCACCGCTCCTTCGCATGCGGCCAACGCACGGCTAACCTCGTAGGTAAAGTCTACGTGGCCTGGCGTGTCAATTAAATTAAACATATAACGCTTGCCGTCTGTATGGGTATAAAACATGCGCACGGCGGAGGACTTAATCGTGATACCGCGTTCACGCTCAATATCCATGGAATCAAGCAGCTGTTCCGCCATGTCCCGCGCCGCGACGGTATCCGTGAGCTCCATCATGCGATCGGCAAGCGTGGACTTGCCATGGTCAATATGCGCAATAATGGAAAAATTTCGAATCAATTCATTGGGGTATGCCATATGGTTCCCTCCCGTATTTCGGGTATCATCATACTGTATCCGCAGACGGATTGCAAGAATCAGCATTTCGGAATGCATGCTCTGTAGGCTATTTCGATGAGAGAATGCACAAACTCTGAAGACACAAACACGACGGCGCTTATTTCAGCGCCGCCGCGTGATCGATACGATTATTCGATTGGCCTTCTGGCGACAACAAAGTTTCTGCGCCAGTAGCTGGTCTTTGCGCCTCTTCGGACAACCTTGCCGTTTGCGGAGGAAGCATCAATCATCTCTCCGCCGCCGATATAGATCCCAACGTGTCCGATGCTGCTGCTATCGTCGGACTTAAAGAACAGCAGGTCACCGCGCTTGATATTATCCATATCCGAAACCTTTGTCCAGCTCGTGGTCTTGCTTAACCCCGCTGCGTTCAGGCGGCGTGTATAAACGTTGACCTGCCGTAAGCAATAGTAAACCAATCCGGAGCAGTCGAAGGAATCCGGCCCGCTCTTACCGAGGATATAGGTATCTCCCAACTGTTTCTTCGCTATGGAAATCATCTTGTCAATACGGCCTTCTGCCGAAGAGGCACGCGCCAAGGCGGCCTGCTTCTTCTTTTCCTTAATGATTTCCTGCTCTTTGGTATACGAAACGCGCGCGTCCGGCGAGTTGATCGCTTCCAGCGTTTTCTCACCCGCTTTTCCATCCTTGGAGAGATGGTTTCTGTTTTGGAACTTGATTACCGCTTCCACGGTATCGGTGCCATAATAACCCGTTACCTGATTACTTTCCAAGTAACCGAGTTCCACCAACTGGTCCTGGAACGATTCAATATCGTCGCCTTCGGCGCCCTCATACATGACATAGGGTGCCGCATCCTCGGCATAGAGCTTTACAATGGTGTCATTGCCGCAAATGCCATCCTGATCCAGTTCATGCTGTCGCTGGAAAAGCTTGACAGCCTCTTTTGTTGCATGGCCAAAGTAGCTCGTTGGTTCGTCGATTGCCAGATAGCCCAGCTCCATCAGCCGCTTTTGCAGCGCCATGACATCCTCGCCCTCTGCGCCCTTTTCGATGCGAATCTCCGGCGTAGGACTGGGTGTTGGCTCCGGCGTTGCGGTTGTGGCGACAACGGTTGGAACCG
>JAEWYV010000135.1 GCA_023458615.1 Bacillota bacterium | reverse complement strand
TGAACTGACCAATAATCGTGAAAAGATTCTCGATGAGCTCACCAAGGAAGAGCAACGCTTTGAACATGCACTCAAAAAAGGCATTCGCGAATTTGAGCGTCTCGTTGCTTCTCTTAACGGCAACGTAATCGATGGAGTCAGCGCATTCCATCTCTATGATACCTTTGGCTTCCCGATCGAACTCACGCAGGAGCTTGCCGCTGAGCGCGGGCTTACTGTAGATGCGGATGGCTTTGCTGAAGCATTCAAAGCGCATCAGGAGCTATCCCATGCAGGCGCGGAGCAGCGTTTTCAGGGTGGCCTTGCGGATCACACCGAGGAAACAGCGCGTCTTCACACCGCCACACACCTGTTGCAGGCAGCCCTGCGCAAGGTGCTCAATAGCGATGAAGTCGCTCAAAAGGGTAGCAACATTACCGCTGAGCGTCTGCGTTTCGATTTCAGCTTCCCGCGCAAGGTTACGCCCGAGGAGCTCGCAGCCGTCGAGGCGATCGTCAACGAAGCCATCTCACGGGATATTGAGGTAACCTGTGAGGAGATGACCGTAGACGAAGCACGCGAAAGCGGCGCGATCGGTCTATTTGAGAGCAAATATGGTTCTAAGGTGAAGGTGTATACCGTTCCCGGTTTCAGCCGCGAAATCTGCGGCGGCCCGCATGCCGCGCATACCGGTGAACTCGGACGGTTCGAAATTAAAAAGGAGGAGGCGTCGAGCGCTGGCGTTCGTCGCATCAAAGCGGTATTGATCCATGGCTGATTGGTTTGTTTACGATTGGGATTTGCAGGGTCTCCCCGCGCAGTTTCATGTTGATATGAAATACGTGGAGGAGTTTGACGCGCTCGGTGATTTCACCACGTTGCTCTATGTCTCCTGCTATCCTAAAAAACCGGAAGCACAATCCTTTTCCAACCGGGAAAAACGCTTGCTGGACACCGTCAGCAAGGAATGCATGCGTATCCTCGGAGAACAGTGCGCATTCGTTGGGTTTATTGATATCGCAGCGCAGCGCAGATATTACTTCTATACGCCCGATGCGCGGCTTCTCGTGCCGTTAATGGCCTATTGTTCGGAAGAGGATGGCCTTCGTTTGGAGTGCTTCAAGGCGTTGGAACCCAATCGTCAAACCTACTATCGCCTGCTCATTCCGGATAATGCCAAACGGCAATCAGTCGATAACGGAACCTATATTGAGTCGCTCCGTCAGCGCGGAGACGACAATAGCGCATACCGTCGTGTCAATCTGCATTTCTATTTTCCAAGCGCAAACGGACGCACGCTCTTTGGTGAAAACGCCAAGGCAATGGGCTTTGCCATCGGCACAACGGACTATATCCCTGAGCGGGAGCCGTCCTACTATATTGTGTTGCATGCCATCAGTCCGTTGGAGTTGGAGGCGGTTACGGAGCTCACAACAAAAGCCATCTATGCCGCGGAAACTTATGGCGGCATGATGGAACACTTCGATTCCGCGTTCATCCAAAAGCGGGGCATCTTCGGCTAATCTAGATCAATATCAAAAAGAGCTGGGTAACCAGCTCTTTTATGTTACTCGTCTGTGTCAATTCATTTGCCAACGCAGAATCGTTCAAAGATACGTTCGATAACAGCAGCATCGACATCCGTTCCGGTAATGGAACCCAGATGATGCAGCGCGTTCTTTACATCCGTTGCCGCGCAATCGAGCTCTTGCGCAGTTTCTGCATCATGCAGAGCAATCAGCGCCTGTTCCAGCGCGCGAATATGCCGCTCATTGGTGATCGTCGCCCCGTCCGCACGTTTCGGCGCTGCGAGTGCTAGAATTCGTTCTTTGAGCATGTCCAAGCCCTCGCCTGTCCTTGCGCTGACGCGAATTGACTCATCAACAGATTCAAAAGCCTGCGGCAGATCGCATTTGTTCAACAGAACAATTCGATTCGCGCTCTCGGTTTCGGCAAGCAACGCCTTGTCCTGATACGTGATCTGAACGGATGCATCCAATACGAGGCAGACCACGTCCGCGCCCTGCAGCGCGGCGCGCGCGCGGACAACCCCGATCTGTTCCGCTTCATCCTGTGCATCGCGGATTCCAGCCGTGTCAATGAGGCGCACCGGCACGCCGTCCATACTGAGCTTCTCGTCAATGATATCCCGTGTCGTTCCGGCCGCAGCGGTGACAATCGCCCGCTCGCTTCCAAGCAATGCGTTCATCAAGGACGATTTTCCAACGTTCGGTCGGCCTACAATGGCAACGCGCAGCCCATCGCGCAAAACCCTGCCGCGGCGCGCTTGCGCAACCATCCCGTCAATACGCTGTATTGCCGCATCCAATGATTCAGGCAAGGCATCCAGCGTATCCGTTTCCGCCTCGTCCGGATAGTCAATCGCCGCATCAATTCCGGAGAGTGCATCGGTCAGCAGTTGCTCTACAAATTCTATCTCGCGCTTTACGCTGCCCTGTAGCTGCTGCAACGCCGATTTCAAACTCTGTTCCGCGTCCGCGTTGATGACGTCCATCACCGCTTCCGCTTCTGACAAATCCATTTTTCCGTTCAAAAACGCGCGTTTCGTAAACTCACCGCAATCCGCCGGGCGAAACCCAAGCGAGGCAAGTGCACCCAGCGTACGCTGTACCGTCTGCATGCCGCCGTGTATGTTCAGTTCGATCATGTGTTCGCCTGTATAGCTCTTCGGTTTAGGAAAGAAGACCGCCATGCAGTCGTCAATCAATTCACCATTCTGGCATAGTTTTGTGTGTATTAGCTCACGTGGATGCGCTGCCGGGTCACGATCCAGTAGCATCGCGGTCTTAGCCGCCGCTTCACCGGATATGCGTATAATGACTATCGCTCCGCCGATCGCGGAGGACGGTGCATAAATTGTGTCTACTTGCATAGTCTCTCTTGCCTTGTTTTTTAGAAATTTGTCTAATGATTCCGAACTGCCAAAATAGAATGGGAGCCGCCGTGTTTATCGCGGCGGCTCGTGTGTTTCCTTACTTGGCAGGTGTAATCACAACATGGCGATTGGGTTCCTCGCCCTCGCTGTGCGTTGAAACACCGGAGAAGCCTTGCAGGGCGCTGTGCAAAATGCGGCGCTCGTAGGGATTCATGGGTTCCATGGCGATGGCGCGGCCTGTCTGGCGCACCTGGGTTGCATTCTTGCGTGCGAGGCGCTTGAGCGTTTCTTCTCGACGGAAGCGATAGCCCTCGGTGTCCAACGTGACGCGGACGTAACCCTCTTCCTTGCGGTTTTTGTTTGCAACCAGCGACACAAGATATTGCATCGCGTCCAGGGTTTCGCCGCGGCGGCCGATGAGCAGTCCCATCGTCTCGGCATCGATGCAAAGGCGCAGTCCGTTTTCCGTCTCCGCCGCGCGCACCGGTGCAGGGTTGTTCATCTTTTCAAGCAGTTCTCCAAGAAACACAGCACAAGGCGTGTTTTTCGCGAGCTCTTCACTATATTCATAGTGCTGCTCTTCCGCCGCTGGTTCAGGGGCACGCTCTTGCCGTCTGTCGCTTTGTCCGCTACGGTAGGCGCCCTGCGGGGCAGGACTGCGCTGCCCTCTGTCCGCATTGTCTCTACGCACAGGCCGGTCGCCCTCCCTGCGCTGTTCGGGTCTTGCCTCGCGGTTCCTCGGCTGTTGGTCACGTCGCTGCTGAAAGCTGGCTTCCTTTTCCTTGCGGTAAACCTGCTCCATCTCCATGACGAGCGGTACCTCGCGCTCTGTCAGGCGAACAACTGCCTGCTTCGCGCCGATTCCGAACAGTCCCTTACTCTCGGATTGAATGGTCTCAATTTCTACTTCGTCAATGGTCACGCCCATTTCGGTCAGGCCATGAAAGATGGCCTCGTCCACACTGTGGCCCGAAAATTCCATGCTCCTCATTTCACTACAACCTCCGTCAGCGCAGCTTTTTGCTTAGCGAACGAACGGTTAATCAGTAGCGAGGTTCCAAGCGAGAAGATGTTGCTGAACGTCCAGTAAACAGCGAAGCTCGCGTTGTACTGGAGGCAGAATACAAAAGACATGATTGGCATGAGCCAGTTCATCATCTTGTTTGTGCTTGCCGTTGCGTCGCTTTTGGGTTGGTTCTTTTGCATAATCCAGGTCGAGAGATAGGTGGTCGCGCCCGCAAGTATCGGGAAGATAAACCAACCGTTGTTCAAACCCTTATACAAATCCGCACAGGGCGCCATCAGCGCCGTGTAGCGTGCCGTTAAGTCTTCCGTGATGGCAGCCATGGTATAGGTGCTGCCGCTCTTGACAAAGAACCCCATGTCTACAAACCGCTGCAGGGCTTCCGGATGCTCCTGGAAGTAGAGCAGCTGCGGCAGCTTCGCATTCGCCGCGCCAAAGAATTCCTTTGCGGTGGCGATGACCGGCGAAAAGCCGTTATCCGGCATCCAGATGTTGTTGACCCAGAAGAACTTAAAGCTCTGGAAGAGCTCAATTCCCTTGTCCTTGTTGTCGTCGAGGGCGAGGATGAGACGAACCATCATCTCGTTGCCCCATTGGCGGAATGCTGCGATGAAGATAAAGAACAGCGGCATGGTGATGAGCATCGGCAAACAACCGCCAAACATGCTCACGCCTCTTTCGCGCATGAGTTTCTGCTGCTCTGTGTTCAGACGCTGCGGATCTTTCTCATACTTCTTGCGGAGCTTGTCGAGTTCCGGCTGAACCGCCGCCATCTTCATGGAAGACTTTCTCGAGTTAATGTCACCAAAGACAGTAAGGCCGCGGATAATCAAAGTCGCGATGATAATCGTCAGAACTATGCTTTCGTTGGTCAGGGCTTCGTAAAGCCAGCGCATTCCGAGGAATGCCCATTGTGTAATGAAGAAATCGCCTTGCAAGGGGGATGCCCTCCTCTTCTATATACCGTATTTTGTTTTCATGTTGTAGATTCGATTTGAAATTGTGTGTTTCGAATTACGGAACCGGATCATATCCGCCCTTACAGAAAGGATTACAGCGGAGAATACGCCAAATGGCGAGCAGTCCGCCCTTCCAGGCCCCATGTTTCTGTATGGCTTCCATGGCATATTCGGAACAGGTTGGCGTAAAGCGACAACTTGGCGGCAACAACGGCGAAATATACTTTTTATATCCGCGAACAAGCGCTATCATCGCCCGTTTCATTTGCCTTCCTCCGCCTTCCAGAGGCCCGCGCGGACCAATTGCGCGGTCATGTTCTCACGAATGCTTAAAAATGGCGCTTCAATCATCGGCTCCCGCGCGATGAATATCATGTTCATGCCGCCCTTGATCCGGGGAATCAGCGGGGTAACCGCTTCTCGCATACGACGCTTTACGCGGTTTCGAACAACCGCATTGCCAATTTTCTTGCTCACTGAAAAGCCAATCTTCACGTCGTTGATGCGGTTTTTCGCGTAGACCAGTGAGAGCAGCCTTCCTGAACAGGACTTGCCCGCACGATAGGTATAGCGAAACTCTTTCTTCCGCCGCAGGGAATCACTGTGCTTCACAATACCGCATCCTTTTTCAAAAACAACATACAGGGTCTGCTTTGCGTTTTATGATACAGAATCCTTCGATTGAGCTGTAAAAACGCGGTGCGTCCGAGCAACGCCGTACCTGTGTAAAAATACAAACATGCGGCAAGCAAATGCCTGCCGCAGGCGCTTGTGCGTTCTGTTACGGTCTGATAAAGCAATAACCGTTACGCGCTGAGAACTTTGCGGCCTTTCGCGCGTCTACGCTTGATGACATTACGGCCGTCTGCCGACTTCATGCGCTTACGGAATCCGTGAACCTTGCTCCGCTGACGCTTCTTGGGCTGGAATGTACGTACCACCCGAATACACCTCGCTTCATTAGTAGAATCCTGCAGGCATCGCCTGTCAAAGGTCTTATTGTCAGGCACCTGCCTGAAAAAATCGCACATACGGGCATTTGCCCGCATGATATGAACCTTAAGTATTATAGTAGACGGCGCAAACCCGTGTCAAGGAAATCTTGGTTGTGATTTCCGCTTCCAGCCGCTCTATTGCGAAAAGTTGCCGAAAGTACACAGATGCAAGCTCTCGCTCTCCCACGCTGCAATCAGCGTAGCTTGGCAAAGACCAGCCGACCGGCAGAGGTTTGCAGCGCGCTTGTTACGACGATGTCGAGCGTCTCGCCAATGTGCTTTCTGCCGCTCTCGATGATTACCATCGTTCCATCGGGCAGATAGCCCACGCCCTGCCCCGCCTCCTTGCCCTCTTTGACGATGGCAATCGGCAGTTCCTCGCCCGGCAACAGCACAGAGCGCACCGCATTTGCGAGGTCGTTGATGTTCAGCACCGCCATATTCTGCACCGCTGCAACCTTATTTAGGTTGTAATCGTTGGTCACCAATATGCCGTTGAGATCGGTAGCGAGCTTTAAGAGTTTCAGGTCAACTTCGTCAATGTCGTCATAATCCCGCTCCTCCACAACAACGCGCTGCTCCAGCTCCCGCTGCATGGAGTGGAGAATATCGAGTCCCCTGCGCCCGCGGGAGCGCTTCATCGCATCCGAGCTGTCCGCAATGTGCCGCAATTCCTTGAGCACAAACGAGGGCACCACAATTTTTCCTTCTAGAAATCCCGTCTTGCAGATGTCGTAGATGCGTCCGTCGATGATGACACTCGTGTCCAGAACCTTCGGACGTGCGCTTGCCGAGGAGAGACCCTTGCCAAGGTGCCCGCGCCGCACGGTGCCGTCCATCAGTTCCTGGCGCCTGGTGATGCCGACATACCCGCCGTAGTAACCAAAGATGATGAACAACAGCAGCGTGATCACCTCCGGCAGCACCGGCACGTTAATCGTGCGTACAATCAGGCTCAGCAGGAATGCAAACAACAAACCGAGCATAATGCCCAGCGCGCCGAAGAGAATATCCAGCGCGGGCATCTCGGTGAGTCTGCGTTCCAAATTCTGAAAAAAGCCGTGAATCCCGTCTATGATCTTTGGAGAGATAATATAAAATATGATTCCAAATGAAATACCAACGATCACATAAAGGGCGACCATCACGGCGGGAATGGTGGTATAGCGCAGCACATAGTCAAATCCGGGGCACTTAAACGAATAGAGCACCCATGCGACAATTCCACAGCCAATACCTATACCGACCAGTGCGAGGAGTATTCTTAGTACCTTCCGCATGCAGTGATTGGCGTTTTCCCGTTCTTTTTAGCCCCCAACCAGGGGAAGGAATTCGCTTTCCTCCTTTCCACTCGACGCGGACAACTCCGCAAGCAGTACCTGCCGCGCCGTCAGATACATTTTTCGCTCTCCGGCAGAGAGCCCTTTTTCCCGATCCCGATGGATCAGACACTTCACCACATCGGCAACACCAAAGATGTCCCCGACACGGAGTTTATTTAAATTATCACGGTAACGCTGGTTCCAGTTTTCACTTTCGTCGGAGCAGCCATCCTCAACCAAATACGCAATCACCTGCTCACAGTCCGCCGGGCATACGAGCCGTCTCAATCCAACCGACTCTGCCGATGCAACGGGAACCATTGCCGTCATGCGCCCCATAACGAATCGCAGCAGATAATACTGCGCGGTTTCGCCTAAGACGGTTTGATCTTGAACAGCTTCAATCTGCCCAACGCCATGCATCGGGTAGCACACCATGTCACCAATCTGAAACACCGGCAAAGCTCCTTTCTTTCGCGTTACATCATCTTTTGGAAGCTATATCATTCTTATCTGCGCGCACTGCAGCGTGCATTGGGAGTGATATCGCTCCTATTCATGTGCATTACATCATACAATGGATACTATATCATTTTTCATTCGAAACTGTCAACAAAATCTCGTATAATATCACACCATGCAGACGCTGTCAATAAAAATAATTCAGAAAAAGTAAGCTCCCTTCAAATTCTTTTTGTCATATTAAATCGCTTATGCTGTTTACAGAAATCGGTGCATTCTGTATGTGCATTTTCAGGTGGAGCAAAGGGCGAAGGATGCTAAGCAGCCTTCGCCCTTTCAGGTTCGCTATGTGTTGTATTACAGCAGTGTCTGCTGCTCTGCAAAGCTCATATCCAGCAGGCGTTTGCTCACACGCTGCTCAAACATGGTGCTCATCGGCGCGCGGTCGTGAATGATCTTGACCGCCTGTGCAAACATCGGCGCTGCGGAGATAAAGCGAATCTTGGAAGAAAGGCTCGCCGCGGAACATTCCAGCGTGTCGGTCGAGACAAGGAACTCAATCGGACTTGCGTCGATCTTCTTGACGCCTTCTTCCCCCAGCACATTGTGCGAAAGTGCGGCGTAAATCTTCTTTGCGCCCTTGTCGCGCAGCGCGTAGCTCACATCCACCAGTGTGCCGCCGGAGATGGAAAAGTCGTCGATGACAAGACAGTTCTTGTCCTTAACGTCGCCAATCACTTCGAGAACCTTCGCGTTTTCGTCGTGACCAAAGCGCATCTTATCGCCAATCGCCACTGGGCAGTTGAGTTCGGTTGCATACTCTCTGGCACGCTTGGCGGAGCCTGCGTCCGGAGAAACAACCACTAGATCTTCGTTTACGATGCCCTGCCTGCGAATATATTCACAGAGTAGCTCTTTTGCGTAAAGGTGGTCAACCGGCTTTTTAAAGAATCCCTGTACCTGCGGCGCATGAAGGTCCATCGTGATGATGCGGTCGACGCCTGCCGCCTCGATGCAGTCCGCGCAAACTCTGGCACGGATGGAAACGCGAGGCTCGTCCTTCTTGTCACCCTTTGCATAGGAAAAATACGGGATAATTGCGGTTACGGAGTTTGCGCTGGCTCGTTTAAAGGCATCGATCCAGAACAACAGTTCAACAAACTCGTCATTCGGCTGGCGGCCGATGGGCTGAACAATGTAAACGTCCTTGTCGCGGATGGATTCATTGACGCGCACGAAGATATTTCCTTCGCTGAACTTGATGGTCTCCGCGTCGCCAAGCTGTGTTCCGAGATAGGCGCACATCTTTTTGGCAAACGTCTTGCCCGTGCTTCCGGCAAATATCTTGATAATTCCCGAACCCGTGTACATCTGTTTTTCCTCTTTCCCCAAAACGTAATGTTCCGTCGTCCCCGTCGCTCCCTGCAACCACATTATATCAGAGGGTGCGATGGTTCTCAACACAATATGGCCGGTGTGCCCGAATTTGTGCGCTTATTCTGCAAATCACGCATCCTTTTGCGGACATACGGTGCCAATTCTTTCTATCGGCGGCTAGGCTGGTCTATGCTTTGCCGCAAACGATCTGCATAGCTTAACGGGATAGTGTTCGTATCGGCCGTGCTTCAAAGAATGCACGGCTTTCGTTGAGCACCGGAATATCCCGCCAGGTTTGCCCCGGCTGAACCTCCGCTCTGTGTGCCCCGTGATAATCGCTTCCGCAGGTAACGATCAGATCCAGCTGCCGGGCGATGCTTACCAGTACCGTGCTATCCCCTTCATTTAACGAGGGATGATATCCCTCGAGTCCCATGAGTCCCATCGCCTTGAGCTGCGGTGCGAGCTTATGTGGATCCGGATGCCCATTCAGCGGATGCGCCCATACGGGAATCCCGCCTGCGCCTCGAATCAATCGAATGATCTCCTCCGGCGGAAAGCGCTCTACCTGATAATAGCCGGGACATCCCTTACGCAGCAGTTTGGCGAAGGCTTCCCTCGTGTCCGCAGCAAAGCCGCCCTTGACCAGCGCAAGAGCGATGTTCAGCCGCGTCGCGGTTCCAATTTCGCGTGGCAGATACGCGGTGATGTCGCATCCGGCGGCCTTTAATCGCGCCGCAATCTCCTCATTGCGCCTGCCACGCCGTGACAGCGCAAGCACCAGCGCTTCGCGCATACCCTCTTCTTCTATATCGATGTCCAGCCCGAGTATGTGCATCTCGTGCGGCCACTCCGCGTCCATCTCAATGGCGGGCAGCAATCGTATACCAATCCGCGTGGCTTCCGCCATGGCTTCCGGTACGCCGCTTACGTTGTCGTGGTCGGTCAGCGCGAGCATAGTTATGCCGCGCGCCGCCGCCGCGCGCATTACTTCGGTTGGCGTGTCAGAGCCGTCCGAGCAGCTGCTGTGCAGATGCAGGTCAAATGGGCTGTGCTGTGTCTCGTTTGTCTTCAAGCTTTGTTCCTGTTCTTGGCGCGCTTTTGCGTGTCTTCATAAAGATAGGGCGGACATGCCGCCCCATCGTGGGATTGCGATCGTCTTTGTGCGGATGCTAGGTTTTCTTGTTCCGTTTACGCGGGTTCGCCGTTTGGCTCTCCCGTGACTGCCGGTTCTGCCGGAGCATCCGTTTTCTTCTTTCTGCGCTTGGGCGAGGCTTTCTTTAAAATCGCCGTGGGATCGGTGCCGTTGAACACCGCCTCAAACTCCTCGCCTGAGACGCGCTCATATTCAATCAGCATTTCGGATACGCGATCCAGCGCCTCCATATGCTCGCCAATGATCGCGCGGGCGCGGGCATATTGTGTGTCCAAAATCTTGCGCACTTCGTTATCCACAGTAGCTGCAAGGGATTCGGAATAGTTCCGCTGATGTCCCCAATCCTTGGCGATGAAGACCTCTTCCTGCCCGCCGAGGAACATAGGGCCGACCGATTCACTCATGCCGTATTCGGTGACCATCTTCTTTGCAATATCGCTTGCACGCTGGAGATCGCTGTAGGCACCGGTCGAAACATCGTGAAACTTCAGTTGCTCCGCAACACGCCCGCCAAGCGACATGGCAATGGTGTCCAAGAGCTTATTCTTTGTAACGTGCATCATGTCCTCTTTGGGCAGGGACATGGTGTAGCCCGCCGCCATACCGCGCGGCACAATGGATACCTCGTGTACCGGATCACATCCGGGCAGCATCAAAGCCACAATGGCATGTCCTGCCTCGTGGAATGCGGTGATGCGCTTGTCCGCCTCGGTGATGACGCGGCTACGCTTCTCCGGGCCCATCTGAACGCGGGTGATCGCCTCTTCCAGCTCGTTCATGCCAATGGCTTTCAGGTTGGCGCGCGCGGCAAGAATCGCCGCCTCGTTGAGCACATTCTCAAGATCTGCACCCGTAAAGCCAGGGGTACGTTTCGCCAGCGTCGCGAGGGAAACCTCTTTGCCGATGGGCTTGTTGCGCGCGTGAACCTTTAAAATCTCCTCGCGCCCCTTTACATCGGGGTAATTGACCGTAATCTGGCGGTCAAAGCGACCCGGACGCAGCAGCGCGGGATCAAGGATATCCGGGCGGTTCGTTGCGGCAATCACAATGATGCCTTCGTTGGGTGCAAAACCGTCCATTTCAACCAACAATTGGTTGAGCGTTTGTTCGCGCTCATCGTGTCCGCCGCCCATTCCCGCGCCACGATGGCGTCCAACCGCGTCAATTTCGTCAATGAACACAACCGCAGGGGTCGCCCGCTTTGCGGTCTGGAAAAGATCGCGCACGCGGGACGCGCCAACGCCAACAAACATCTCCACAAAGTCCGAACCGGAGATGGAGAAAAACGGCACCTTCGCCTCGCCGGCGACTGCCTTTGCCAGCAGCGTTTTGCCGGTACCTGGAGGGCCAACGAGCAATACGCCCTTGGGAATACGCGCACCGATGGCGTTAAACCGCGCGGGAGCGCGCATGAATTCAACGATCTCTTTGAGTTCTTCCTTCTCCTCGTCCGCGCCGGCAACGTCCGCAAAGGTAACGTTCATCTTGTCGCCAATCGTCATCCGCGCGCGCGACTTGCCAAAGTTCTGCATCTGCTTTCCGCCGCCCTGTGCGCGCATCATAAAGAAGTAGAATACGCCAAACGCGCCGAAGATGAGCAGATATGGCAAAACAATCGACCAGAATGATTCCTCAACAATTCTGGATTCATATTGAAACCCGTAATCCGCGCTGGAAACCTGATCGACACTCGTGAATTTCTCCGTGTTCGCGCTGTATACAATCGCCGCCATGTCGGCGCGGAACGTATCCTCGCTCGGAATTACAACATAAAACTCCGCGCGCTTGGGCAAATCTTTGGATTCATATTTACTGCCCGCGTAGAGACCGTAAACCTCCCGCTGATCCACCTGAATGGCCTTGATTGTCTTTCCGGTTGCATCCCCGCTCTCGGTGTTGCGAACAAGCTGCAAAAACTCGGTATTATAGTCGAGTTTGTCCAGTGTATCCTGTGCGGGATTCATCTCCGAAACCATATAAATAATTGCCGCAAAGAGTACCAACCAGACCACGGCGGTCATGACTTTTTTATTCAACTAGTTATCCTCCATCTGCGGGGGCGCTCTGTTCGCCGCCGCGCGATTCGGGCGGCAGTTATGCCATCCCGATCTGTATTATCCGCAAGTGCGGATTTGATGATTCGTTATTCTCCCTCGCTATAAACCGAAGGCTTCAGTACGCCGACATACGGCAGGTTGCGCAGGTATCCGTTGTAGTCCAATCCGTACCCGACCACGAATTCATTGGGAATGATAAACCCGCAGTAATCCGGCGAAATATCCGTCTCCCTGCGGGAGGGCTTGTCCAGCAGGCAGCAGATCTTAAGCGACGCGGGATTGCGGCTGTCCAGCAGTTTTGCAAGGTGCGAGAGCGTCAGTCCGCTGTCCATGATATCCTCGGCGATGATAACGTGCTTTCCGGTAATCGAGGTATCGATGTCCTTCGTGATGCGAACAATCCCGCTGGTCTTTTGCTCGTTGCCATAGCTGGAAATGCCCATGAATTCCATCTGCAGGTTCAAGTCCATTGCGCGCGCGAGATCGGCAAAGAACATCACAGCGCCTTTTAAAATACAGATGAGCACGATTTCGCCGTCGGCATCTGCATAATCACGGCGCAGCTCTGCGCCGAGTTCCGCAATGCGCTTTTGAATCTCCTCTTCCGAGAGGAGCACCTTCGCGATATCGTTGTGATTGATGAGCCTGTTCAATCCCTGTTCCCCCTGTTCAATATAATATGGAGTATCTCACGCGTCTCCGGGGTGATCTTCGCGCGTTCGGAAACGCCCACCCCCGCCGCATAATAAACCTGATTTCCTGCGCAGAGCAGCGGAACATCCCGCCCCTCCTTCGGTATCTTTCTGTCGGTGAATACATCGCTAAGCTTCCGTTCGCCCAGCGCGCCCAGTGGAAAAAAACGATCTGAGCTGCGTCTCGATCGAACCACCAACCCGCTTGGTAGCGCATTGGCATCCAGATACGCTTCAAATCCATCCTTTGGTTTCTGCCAGCGATCCGTGCGATGTGCTGTCAATACGCCGTAAGGCGTCGCGGTTTCCCCGTTTGGATCAAACGGAACCTCGTACTCCACCGGCTCAGCATAGCGGCCAATATGAAGAAGTTCTGCGCTCGTCCATGCAGAATAACCGCCGGAGAGTTCAATGCGTGTGCCCGTTTGCGCTGTTGCCAGTGCCGCCACGCGCCGGATGTCGGACTGCTTGACGTTTCCGTCAAGCGCAATCAGCCTTCGATACAGAATACGAGAGCGAATTGGCCCTGCCAGCGCGGCTAGTTCTCTTCTACGAAGCCCGTTTTGATCGGAGATCGCTCGCTCCGCTTCTTCGGACAACCCTCTGAGAAATGTCTCGTCTTCTGAGACGAGAACAGCGGTTTTGTTGAGCGCCGCCGTGATGTTCGGGTTAAACGTTCGAAGCATTGGTATGAGTTCATTGCGTATCCGGTTTCGCTGGATATCGCTTTCCGCGTTGGTCTCGTCCTCGCAATAGGGTTCTTCCAGCTCGTCGAGGTAGGCGAGTATTTCAGCGCGGCTGGCGCCGAGCATGGGGCGAATGATGCACCCGTTTCTTGGCTGCATGCCGCCGAGTCCACCGGTTCCGCTACCACGGATCAGGTGCAACAGTAGCGTTTCCGCCTGATCGTCCCTGTGGTGTGCGGTGGCAATCACGTCCGCTTGAAAAGCCTCCCTTGCACGCTCCAGAAATTCATAGCGCAACTCGCGTGCCGCTTGTTCAGCGGACTGTCCGTGCGCTTTTGCGTAGGATGGTACATCGGTGGTCTCCGTTGCAAACGGAATGTCCAGCCGCGCACAGAGCGCCTCGCAAAACCGTTGATCGCGATTGGCGTGTTCTCCGCGGATGCCGTGGTTGAGATGCGCGGCAAACAGTCCGCCAATTTTGCCCTCATCCCTGCATGCGCAGAAGGAGAGCAAAAGCGCGGTGGAATCTGCTCCGCCCGAGAGTGCAACAAGCACCAAATCCCCGGGTTTACATCCGCAGGCGGACAGCTCGGATTCTCCAATCAGCCGCCGTTGCTCATAAAACACCGCATAGGTCTCCAGAATGAAATATAGTGCTATTCTACCCGCATCAATTTCGTTTTACAAGAGCAAAGGCCAAAATACCGGCACATGTCGCAAACAATTCACGATACGGTATCTTTTGACATGATTTTTATAATCCACTATACTGATAAAGCAAACAACGGGAGGCCGATATGCCGGATTCCATACACAGTGGACATCGCGAACGAATTCGCGAACAATACAAGTCACATGGGGCCGATGCGTTTCTGGACCATCAGTTCCTTGAGCTGTTGTTGACCTATGCCATCCCGCGAAAGGACACAAACGAGCTGGCGCATATGCTGCTGGAGCGGTTTGGTTCGCTGGAGGGCGTGGTAACGGCTGAAATCGCCCAGCTCATGCTGGTGGATGGCGTTGGCGAGAGCGCTGCGGTGTTCCTGCGCATGCAGGGAGATCTGTTTCGCCGTCTTCGGCTTCACCGTTTGGCGGATGCCCGCGGGTCTGTTCGTTTGAGCTCCCCTGTTGAGGCTGCGCGCTATGCCGTTTCACAGCTATCGCTTCATACCTATGAGACCGTGCTCGTTGTTTGCCTTAACGCAAAAAAGACTGTGCAGAGCTGCGAGCGAATCATCGGCGGTTCGTTGGTCGAGGCGCAAATCTATCCGCGTAACATTGCGGAGGTTGCGCTGCTCAGGCGTGCGCATGGCATCCTGCTCATCCATAATCACCCCTCCGGAGATCCGACTCCATCGAAGGCAGATATCGATACAACCGCATCCGTCCGTTCCGCGCTGGAAAGCATCGGTGTGCAGTTGTTCGATCATCTCATTGTCGGTGGCGAACACGCCTATAGTTTTTCCACCGGCGCTGTCATTGGCGTTTCCGGCGCGGAGGCAGAGGTCTTTTCGCTGTCGGACTATCAATCGCTTCAGTCGCAATCTGCTCGCTCCGGCTCGCTCCTTCGCGTCATGGAGCCGTATTGATCCGAATAAATTGCGTATCTCCCCTATATCTCATCATGCAAAAAGCGACGGAATCAACTTCCGTCGCTTTTGTAGTTCTGCGTGTCAGCCCTGCGGTTGTGCCGCCATTATTTGATAGGTAACTGTAATCGCCGCATCCACCGCAATGGAGCTGCTCTTAAACGCAACTCCCGCAAGCTGGCTCTCAATCGGCGTTTCCGAAACGGCAAGGATTGCGCCGAGTGTTACCCCGCCCGCCGTTGCAATGGCCTCTGCTTTCTCCTTTGCGTCCGCCATTGCCGCCGCCAGCGCACTGGTGTATGCCGCCGATGCGTCAAGCAGGCTGTAGGTCACCTCATAGCTCTCCGTAATCCGCGCGTCGATGATGGGCGAGAGGATGGCGTTCACGCGGCTTACGTCGTTTTCGATAATGGTGATGGTGTCCCGCGCAACATATCCCGTAATCGCGCCGTCACTCTCGCGCGTGTTGCTGCTGAGGGTCACGCCGGATGTCGTCAGGTTTTTCGAGAGCACCCCCTGCGCAGAAGCGATCTCCTTGACCTTCTCGGTTACCAATTCGCAACTGGCAGCGGCCTCTTCCGAAGTTGCGCTGCTTCCCACTGAAACGATGCTGATTGTCGCAAAGTCCGGCGCGGCGATCACCTCACCCGCTCCATTCACAACAATCGAGCGCTCGGGTATTGCCGCCTCATTGTTAACAATCACCGTCGGCTGCTCCGGCTTTGCCGTCGGGCCGGG
>JAEWYV010000134.1 GCA_023458615.1 Bacillota bacterium | reverse complement strand
GTGTTTCCGATACATGCGCCATATGATATACACAAGTCCGTTATTCATTACGTTCGCAATAAAATAAAAAAGGGTAATTGTCTTGATATCCATATTTTCCCCTTTCTACTCAATGAAAATCGCCTCTGTATAATACTGACTATACTTCTTTTTATTTCTCCTTTCAATGTGATTTTCATTGCAAAGCATGTGTCCGTTTTCAACACCTCAAACTGCTTGCACCTGCATAAAAAAAGCCGAGGTCCGGCCTATATCAGAAGGCGATTTTCTCTCAACGTGCAGAAGGCAAATCAGAATTTTACTTCGCTTATCCCGTCTAACACTATTCCGCTCTGCGCGCTTGTATTCATCTGCAAGGGCCTGTTCTACGCAAATCAGCACCCGGATGGGTGCTGATTTATACTCCGTCACACGTAAACTGTAAAGTAAAGAAATTATTTGTTATCTGCCACAGAAGCGGATATGCATCATAAAAGTGTGTGCTTTGAAATGAGACACACTTTGTATTGTGTCAACCCCCACAAAATAAATAAGTGATTTCCGTCTAGAATTGTCTGCTCCATTGCTTGGTGTTATGCATTCGGCGTTTGCTCCTGTTGCGCCGGCGCGGCTGCCGCCTGCTCTGCTTCCTTTGGTAGCTCTATTGCGCTGTCAAAGAGCATGAGCACCTGCGCATACTCCGTTTTGCCATCCTCCGCCTTGAGCGAACAGGAAAACGTATTCACGCCGTTGGATTGTTTTTTTGTAGAGGTTGATGTCGGTCGCGGCGCGCCACGCCTTAATCGCCTTCTCAAAGTGCAACTCGCCTCTATAGGTCGTGCCATAGACCTCCCGCGGTAGATCATGCTCACTTATATAGTTGTGAAGATAAGCAAAGTTCTTATTCTCGCCGAGTGTGCGCTCTGCGGCGGCTAGGATGGAGGCCTCATCGCTCGGCGGCATCGCCTGCACGGTCTGTTTCCCCGAAAAATCCTTTGCGCCGATCAGAATTCGCACGCCTTTCCCGTCTGTGTCGGTTCCGCGTGGCTCGACAAGCCGCACCGGCTGTACTGGTATGAATAGCAGAATGAATTCCTTGATCAGCAGAATCAACAGTCCAAAGATCGCTTCGATGATCGGGCCAATGAGAGGAAAGAGAATCACTGCCGCCAGCGCGCCGATGATAATGCTCCCGGTTCGACGCCAGATGAGCCAACCAAAGAAGACGGAGAGGAAGTTCAATAGTTTCTTCATGTCAATACATTCCTTTCTCTTTGCGTGATACCAAAATGTTTACTAAAAACCGCCTGCAAGATCAGTTTACCAATCTCACCAGCGGCATTGTTATGCTCGTGGCACACTTTGCCTATTCTGAAGAAAAGCCTCAGAATAAAAATCTATCATGATTTGAAATTGAGTATTGCTTTTGGAAAAAGCCTGTGATACTATCAGCTTGTTCCAAATGATAGCGCTAACATTTCAACTTGATCTGTTTTCGCTTTTCTTTTTCTGATATAATGATAGCGCTATCATTTTAGAGAAGGCAGTGAAAGATTTTATGAGACTAGAAGACGTTGCAAAGATCGCCGGGGTCTCCACCATCACCGTTTCTCGCGTCATCAACGCTCCGCAGTTGGTAAAACCTGCGACGCGCGAAAAGGTGGAGCGTGCACTGGAAGAACTCAACTATGTACAAAATCCGGTTGCGCGCGCATTGGCCTCCAACAAGATTGGAATCATCGCCGTTTACATCCCAGCCTCGATCGATTTAACCAACCCGTTTGTCATGCACTTTGTCGCCGGAATCAGCGAGGTACTCAGCAAGCATGTATATTCCTTCCTCATCCGGCGAGAGCTGGACAGCGAGCATCTCTGCGATGGCTATATTGCAACCGGTCTGCTCAAGGACGAAGTAAAACAGATCTATCAATACACCCGGCAACGCAACCGCCCGCTTGCGCTCTTTGGACACACCGAAAACCCGGATATCGACTGCATCGATGTGGACAACACCGCAGGCGCCGAGCGAATCACCCAACTGTTGCTGGAAAACGGGCACCGCAAACTCGCCATGATCAACGTTGACGAGGATAAGGATTACACTGTGGATCGTGCGCTCGGCTTTCGTCAGGCGTTGGAGGAGGCGGGCATCTCACCCGACTCCTGCCCGCAAATTGCCGCCGAGAATAACGTCGAAGGCGGCTATGGCGCGATGAAGCGCATCCTCGCGGACTATCCACGGGTCAGCGGCATCTTCTGCGCGACGGATACCCTCGCCATCGGCGCGGCAAACGCCATCGTCAAGGCCGGCAAAAAGATACCCGCCGATCTCTCGCTCGCCGGGTTCGACGGTCTGGGGCACGACCTGCTTGTTCGCCCGAATGTGACAACCATTCATCAGCCGGTCTACGAAATTGGCATGCGGCTGGCTGAAACGCTAATTGCCAGACTTAACGGCAGCACGACACGGGTCAAAGAACTCATCAAACCGGAGATCATCCTGCGCGAAAGCATTTCGCCGTTTCAAGGCTGATCGCGGCACCCTTACACAAGAATCTGAATGCAACAGCATATAAAATAAAGCACATCATTTTTGAATCTGAATGCGCTGCATTTCAGTATAAACAAGAAAACTGAATAAAAGAAGAAAGACTACCTATAGGAATCTGAATGCGCTGCATTTCAGTATAAAAAAGGAGGAGAGAATCCATGAAGAAGACCCTTGCTATGGTTCTTGTGCTCATTATGGCGTTCGGAATGTTCGCCTGCGCAAGCACACCCGCCGCAGTGGCAACCCCCGCAGAACCCGCCACCGAAGCAACCGCGGAACCCACCGCGGAGGCGACCGAAGCCCCCGTTGACCCCGCTTCCCTAAGCGGAACCATCACCGTTTGGTCCTCCGGCGAGGAATTGACGCGCTTCGTAGAGGGCTTCAACGCCATCTACCCGAACATCAAGGTTGAAGTAACCGTCGTTCCCAACTCGGAATTTCTGACCAAGCTCTCGACCGCCATCAGCGGAAACGAAGCTCCCGATCTGTTCACCGGCGAATCCGACTATGTCAAATATTTGGTCGAGACCCCCTATTGGGCAGACCTGAGCCAGTTTGGCGTTGATCAATATAAGGACAACATCTGGGAATATGTCCGCAACATCGGTACCGATTCCAAGGGCATCATCAAGGCTCTAAGTTGGCAGGCATCCCCGGGCGGCATCATCTACCGCCGCGACATCGCCAAGACCGTGCTCGGCACCGATGATCCCGCAGCCGTTAGCGAAATGCTCAACAGCAACGCCAAGATGATGGAAGTCGCCGCCAAGATGGCGGACAACGGCGTCAAGATGTTTGCCACCTGGCAGGACATCATGAACATGGAGTTCACCAACCGCGCGAGCGGCTGGGTGAAGGATGGTCAGCTCACAATCGACCCGAGCCTGACGGAATATATGGACATGGCGAAGACCATCGTCGATAATGGCTATGACAAGAATTGCGATCCGTGGAGCGGCGAATGGTACGCCGCCGTGGAAAGCGCAGATTGCTTCTGCTACATCCTCCCCACCTGGGGCTACCAGTTCCTGATCAAGCCCTCCGCCGTGACTACCAACGGTCAGTGGGCCATGTGCGAAGCGCCCGTCCCCTATGTTAAGGGCGGCACATGGGTCGGCATCTACGACGGCAGCCAGAACAAGGACCTCGCATGGCTGTTCCTGCAATATTGCACGCTGAACGAAGAATCCGTCAAAGCCTATGCCAGCCAGTATGGCGAGTATGTTGCCCTCAAGAGCGTAGATGAAGCGCTTGCGCAGGAAGCAGGCGACGCCGTCCTCGGCGGACAGAACCTCTACGCCTTCTACAACAGTGTTATGGCAAAGATCCCCGCCGACATGATGACGCAGTATGACGGCACCCTGAACAACGCCTTCCTCTCCGCCGTGAAGTCCTATGTCTCCGGCGCGATGACCAAGGACGAAGCCATCGCCCAGTTCAAGGCGGATGCGCTGAATGCCTACCCCGATCTGACCATCGCGGAATAACCCTACACCACGATGGCGGAAGGCTGCCGTAACAAGCGGCAGCCTTCCGCCCTGTGCATCCCTCCGCCTCGGCGCGCAGGCAGGCACCCAACATCGAATCAACGCCGAAAGAAGGAATTCCCAATGCAAGCAAACCCCGCAACGCGAACAAGGCAACGCAAGAGGAGCAAGCTGGACAGAGGCTGGCATGGCTATCTGTTCATCGCTCCGTTTTTTATTGTGTTCCTTATCTTCGGGCTCTACCCAATCATCAGCACCTTTCAGTTGAGCCTGCAAAAATGGGACGGCCTGATGCCCGCCGTGCAAATCGGGCTAAAAAACTACACGCGGATTCTCAGCGATCAGGTATTCTATCTCTCGCTCTGGAACACGATTCGCATCTGGCTGGGCAACGCAATTCCGCAGTTTGGCATGGCGCTTGTGCTCACTGCAATCTTCACCTTCTTCCGCGTTCGCGGCAAAAACTTCTATCGCGCGGTATTCTATCTGCCAAATCTCATCACCGCCACCTCGGTCGGCCTGCTCTTTAACCTGCTGCTGGATGGCGACAATTCGCCAATCAATCAGCTGCTTGTGGCGCTCGGCGTCCAAGGCGCGCCAATCAGCTTCTTCATGAGTAAAACGCTCACGAGCGGGCTTGTCTCGTTTGTGCAATGGTGGATGTGGTTTGGCTACACCACCGTCATCATCCTCGCCGGAACGACCACCGTTGACCGGAGCCTCTACGAAGCGGCCATGGTGGATGGCGCAACAAAGTCTCAAACCTTCTGGAAGATCACGCTGCCACTGATTCAGCCGACGCTCGTCTATCTTGCCATCACGTCGTTCATCGGCGGTATGCAGCTGTTCGACGTGCCGCTGACGCTCTCCAACAATCTCGGCGACCCGGGCAAGGCGGTCTTAACCGTCTCCATGTACCTCTACAATCAGGGCTTTAAAAACTTTAACTACGGCTACTCCGCCACCATCTCCTGCGTACTGTTTCTCTTTATCGCGGTGATGAGCGGCTTTGCATACAAGTCGATGCGCAGAAAGGACGGTGCTTATAAACTATGAAGGAACATAAGCGCCATTTCTCCGCGTTTACCATCCGGCTGCTGCTGATTTTGCTCACCGTGCTCTGCGCGGTTCCGTTTCTTGTTGTGTTTATCAACAGCACACATTCGAGTCTGGATATCGTCAAGCAGTTTAACCTCCTGCCCGGCGATTCGCTCGCCAGCAATTATGATACGATGCAATCCCTCGTCGATATCTGGCGCGGGTTCTTCAACAGCATCATCATCACCGTGCCCTATACCCTGCTGACCGGCTATTTCGGCGCGCTGGTCGCCTACGGGTTTGCAAAATACAGATTTCGGTTTAAAAATGTGCTATACGCCATCGTGCTCGCGTCCATGATGATTCCCTCGCAGTTGAGCATCATCGGGTTCTATCGACTCTGCCTCCATCTGGATATGACCAATAGCTACTTACCGTTCATCATTCCCGGCATTGCAAACGCAACCACCGTGTTCTTTCTGCGCGGCATGATTGAGCAGAGCATTTCGGACTCCATGATCGAAGCGCCGCGCATCGAGGGCTGCTCGGATTTCGGCATCTTCAACCGCATTGTGCTCCCCTGCATCATGCCCGGCGTCGCGACGATGTGCATCTTCAACTTCGTCGCCTCTTGGAACGCCTATATGGGGCCGTTGATCATCATGCAAAAGAAGGAACTCTACACCATGCCCGTCATGATCTCCATGATCAAGGGGCTGTATGTCACCAACTATGGCGCGATGTATCTCGCGGTCGCGATCTCCGTGATCCCGATCATGATCGTCTTTGCCATCTTCTCCCGCTACATCATCGACGGCCTGACCACAGGCTCTGAAAAATAGGAGGATGCATTTCCATGACACAAGTGCTCTGGCATTTTTCCAACGCGCAAGCGCAATGGCAGGCCAAACAATGTGAATCGACCACCGACCCCGCCACACTGGCGGCGGACGGACACACCTATCAGCGCATGCTGGGCTTTGGCGGCTGCTTCAATGAGCTTGGCTACCGCGCGCTTTCGCATCTTCGTGCGCTGGATCGCGACTCGCTCTTTCGCGCACTCTACGCGCCGGAGCAGGCAAACTTTAACGTTTGCCGCCTGCCCATTGGCGCCAACGATTATGCAACGGATTGGTACAGCCTCGACGAAACCGCCGGAGATTATGATCTACAGCACTTCAGTATTGAACGCGACAAGGGCTGCCTGATTCCCTATATCAAAGAGGCGCAGCAGTATCAACCCGATATGACGCTCTTTGCCTCACCTTGGAGTCCGCCAACCTGGATGAAAGATCCCGCCGTCTACAACTGGGGCAAGCTCATCTGGACGCCGGAGAACCTCACCGCCTATGCCAACTATTTTGCGCGGTTTGTGCAGGCCTATGCCGCAGAGGGTGTGCACGTGCAGCAGATTCATGTGCAGAACGAGCCCGTTGCCAACCAGAAATTCCCCTCATGCATGTGGACAGGCGAAGAGCTCCGCGTCTTCATTCGGGACTACCTCGGCCCAGTCTTGCGGCAAAGCTCTCCGAAAACCGAGCTCTGGCTTGGCACCATCAACGCGCCGGGCTGCGACTACAACCGCTTGATCTTCGATAAATGGGCAATCGAGGACTATGACTACTTTGCCAATGTTGTGCTCACGGATGAAGAGGCTCTGCAATACATCACGGGCGTGAGCTATCAGTGGGGCGGAAAAATCGCCATCCAGCGCACGTTTGAGAGCTGGTGGCCGCGCATCCGGCTGATGCAATCCGAAAACGAATGCGGATTTGGCGACAACACATGGGACTATGCGCTCTATGTTTGGACCATGATGAAGCACTATATCGGCAACGGCGCAGAGAGTTATCTCTACTGGAACCCCGTGCTGGAGCCAATCGGTCGGAGCACCTGGGGTGACCCGCAGAACGCGATGGTCACCGTTGACCCCGCAACGAAGCAATATACGCTCAATCCCGATTTTTATGTGATGAAGAGCGTCTCCGCCGTGGTACAGCGCGGGGCGTTTCGCCTCGGCATGCAGGGGCCCTGGGCGGCCGATACGCTCGCGTTTCATAATCCCGATGGTTCGCTTGCGCTCTCGGTGTTCAATCCCTTTATGGAAGAACGCGCGCTCACCCTGCGGCACAATGGCGAAACACTTCGTTTCGTGCTGGAGCCCCGCTCTGTCAACAGCATTCTCATCCGCTCATCCGAAAGATGAGTGTAACAACTAGTAAGGAGTATCCCATGCAGGCCAAGGCAACCCAAACGACCTACCGCAACGGCAAAATCACGCAAACCCTTCAGCCATGCGCCGTCTCAGCCGATACCGGCAAGCAGGAGCGCGACGTCATCAATCTCTATCCCGATCTGACCGGGCAAACCATCCGCGGGTTCGGCGGCGCCATCACAGAGGCAGCGGGCTATACGCTTTTGCAAATGCCCACCGGCATACAGCATCAGATCCTTCAGGATGTTTTTGGCGCGGAGGGACTGCGCTATACCATGGTGCGCACCTCCATCGACAGCTGCGATTTTTCATTGATGCAATACGAGGCGGCAAGTCAGGCAAATGCGCCGCTCGATCTTAGCCACGACGAAGCTTCCATCATCCCGATGATTCATCAGGCACAGAAGTTTTGCCCCGAACCGATTCAGGTGATGCTCACGCCCTGGTCGCCGCCCGCTTTTATGAAGGACAACGGCACGCGCAGCTTCGGCGGCAGGCTAAAACAAGACTGCGCCGCACAATGGGCGGACTATATCTGCCGCTATCTGCTGGCCTATCGGCGTCACGGGCTTTCTGTCAACCGCATCTCCGTACAAAACGAGCCGAATGCAACCCAGCTCTGGGATAGTTGCCTCTTCACCGGCGAGGAGGAAAAGCGTTTTCTGCGCGATCACCTCTACCCCACGCTGCAAAAAAACGGGTTGGGCGACATCGAAATCTATATCTGGGATCACAACAAGGAGCGCCTGCTCGATCGCGTGCGCGAGGTAGTAGATGCTTCTACAGAGCACATGATTACGGGAGCGGCGTTCCACTGGTACAGTGGAGATCATTTTGAGGCGCTCCGGCTGGTGCGGCGGGTCTACCCCGATCTGGAACTGTTGTTCTCAGAGGGGTGCATTGAGTTTAGCCGCTTTAGCATGGAAGGTCAACTCACAAACGCGAGACTGTATGCGCACGATATGATCGGCAACTTCAACGCGGGCATGAATACGTTTCTGGACTGGAATATCGCGCTGGACAGCGAAGGCGGGCCGAATCACGCGCGCAACTTCTGCGAAGCGCCAATCATGTGCAATCCGGAGACAGGCACCTATGAAAAGCGCCTCTCCTACTATTACATCTGGCATTTCAGCCGTTTCATCGCGCCCGGTGCGGTGCAAATTGCTTCCACAGTCTTTTCCGAGGAGGTTGGCGCAGCGGCATTTTGCAACCCGGATGGGACAATCGTGGTTGTTTTACTCAACCAAAGCGCCGCCGCGCATCGCGTGTTCCTACGGCTCAACGGCGGTCTGATTGAACTCTTGTTGGAGGGAGATTCCATTTGCACCGTAGAGATTCAGCAGTAAGCTTCTATCACTAAAATTGATTCTGCACGCAACAACAGCACCCAAGCGGGTGCTGTTGTATTTCTGCCTCTTTTTTAAGGGGATGCCCTCACGCATTGCAAAGCGTGAGATCAGGCCTGTTGTTATGGCCTAACCGTGAATGTGGCTGTGCAGGATTTCCCTGATCCGTCGTTCGCTTTAACGGTAATCGATACAGTTCCGGCAACACCTGTGTATAGATGCACATAGTACCATCGATACTGAATGCCGGTGGCTGTTGTCCCTCCTGTATTATCCGTTCCGGTGCCTTCAATCAATCCTGCCACTGCCGGATTGCTGCTCGTTACGGTGAAATCGCCAAACCTGCTGGATGAGTAAAACCATAGTTGGTATTCACCGTTGGCATAGTAGGGCTTTGTTTTGTACTCTGAATCGAAGTCAAGAAGTACTGTCGCAGGCTGAACGCTGTATTCAATCGAATCGGAGATTTCACTTCCGTCGGTCGCGGTTGCAATCACGTAAATTGAGAAATCACCTTCGATAGACATCCAGTCATCATACATAGCCGAAGACACGGTGAGAAGACCCGTTGTCGGGTTGACCGTAACCCGCTTGTTCGCCATGAAGTAGTCCGTCCATTCATAGCGATTTCCGTCGGTTACCTCATAGACCGAGAAGCTCCATGTCACCTTTTTGTTTGTCGGCGTACCATAGGTGTCGCCGTAGGTTACCGTGTTGGCGCAGGATTTGCCAAACGCAATCATCGGCGTAGTATACATCATCATCGGTGCCGCGGAACTAATCGTGAGGTAAGAAACGGGAATGATGACCGTCACCTTCATCGAGGCGCTCTTGCCGGAGCCGTCCTGCGTGGCGCAGGTAATCGTCGTTGTGCCCGCCTTGAGCGCGGTCACCTTGCCGGTCTGATCCACACTCGCAATGCTTGGGCTGCTGCTCGTCCAGATGGGCGTGGTGCTGTTGCCGATGATCGAGCTGCCAAGCAGCAACACGGGGTCGTTCATGGTCGTCGATTCAACGTTAAACGGGAACATGGTGACACCCGTGATGATGCCGCTGGTGCGCACCACGCGTGAATCCGACGACGTCAGAGAGATGGCGGTGCTTGCCGCCGCGATCGCAGCATCAAAGCTCGCGGATACGCCGGAGCCGTCCGCGGCGGTTGCAACCACTGTAAAGCTGCCGCTTGTCACCGTAAGGGGAACGCTCACCACGCCGCCTGTGGAGACCTTAACCCCGTCCGGCGCGCCGGTCAGTGTCCAGACCAGCGCTTTGTTGCTGGCGGTGTTTTGCAAAACCGTCGCCTTATAGGTTGCGGTCTTGCCCGGAGCAATGCTCTTCTGCCCCGCGAGCGTGATGCTCTGAACCGGGGTGTTGACGCTGATCTTCATTGAGGCGCTCTTGCCGAAGCCGTCCTGTGTGGCGCAGGTGATCGTCGCGGTTCCAAGTTTCAACGCCGTCACCTTGCCAGTTTGATCAACCGACGCGATGGTGGGGCTGCTGCTCGACCAAACGGGCGTGGTGGTGTTGCCAACAATCGAGGAGCCAAGCTGCAACACCGTATCGTCAGCCGTCGTCGTGTCGATATTTTGCGGGAACAAAACTGCTCCCGTGATAACGCTATTGGTTCGCGTCACACGCGAATCGGTCGATGTAAGCGCAATTGCGGTACTCGCCGCCGCAATGGCGACGTCATAGCTGCCGGACACGCCGGAACCGTCCGCCGCGGTTGCAATCACCGTGAAGCTGCCGCTCGTCGTTGTGACAGGCACGCTGACCACGCCGCCCGTGGTAACCTTGACCCCGGTAGGCGCATCGACAAGCGACCAGATCAGGGTTTTGTTGCTGGCGTTGCTAGGCAAAATGGCGGCTTTATAGGTTGCCGTCTTGCCCGGTGTAATGCTCTTCTGCCCAGTGAGCGTGATGCTTTGAACAGGCGCATTGACGCTAATCTTCATCGAGGCACTCTTGCCGGAGCCGTCCTGCGTGGTGCAGGTAATCGTCGTAGTTCCGATTTTCAGCGCCGTCACCTTGCCGTTCTGATCTACAGACGCGATGGTCGGGGCGCTGCTCGTCCAAACGGGTGTGGTGCTATTGCCGCTGATCAGCGCACTTAGCTCGATCGATGTGTCGTCAGCCAATGTTGTATCGATATTCTGCGGGAAGAGGACGGCCCCTGTGATGACGCCATTGACACGAATGGCGCGCGTGTCGTCTGCAAACAGCGAAATGGAGCTGCACGCCGCCGCTATCGTAACATCGACACTGCTGGAAAGATCGGTGCCGTCGGTTGCGGTTGCGACAACGCTAAAGCTCCCGCTCGTCACCGAAGCCGGAACGGTTACCACGCCCGCAGTGGAGATGGTAACGCCTGCCGGAGCACCAACCAGCGACCACGCAACGGTTTTTACGTCAACCGTCGTCGGCAGAATCGTCGCTTTATAGGTTGCGGTTTTCCCCGGCGCAATGCTGCGCTGACCTGCAACCGAAATGCTCTCGGACACCTGTCGAACCACGACAGGGCAGATTGCGGTGCGGTTGCTGCCGTCCAGCGCTGTGCAGATGATATTGGCAGATCCCTTTCCAACGGCGGTAATCTCGCCGGATTGATCCACGGTTGCAACCTTGGTGTTGCTGCTGGTCCACTGCCAGCGAAGGGTGTCGGGATCAACCGTGGCGTTGAGCGCGTTGATGACGCTCAAAACGGAAAGATCGGATGTATATAAATATCCGCTGCGGACATTCATAACAACTTTGATTGCGCTAAGTGTGATGGTCTTTACAAACGGAATAGCCTGAATCGCAACCACAATCTCTTTGTATTTCGCGGCGTTGACGCTGGATGTGGCGCGAATGGTCACGCTGCCGCCGTCGCCAACAACGGTTTTGAGCACGCCCGTGCTGCTGATCGTGGCTTTAGCCGCACCCGTGCGGGAAACGATCTGCCAGTTGACGGTTTGAATCACGCTCTCTACGGGCAGAACCGTCGCGGTATAGCTTGTCTGTCCGCCCGCGGTAATCTGATCGACACCGTTTATCTGTAGCTCTGTTATGGTCGAGCTTTTGCCGAGCGTAAAGGTCTGTGTTGCAACATTGGAAATAATCCCCATGCCGCTGACGCAGAGTGCCTTGATCGTAATTGCCTTGCCCTTGGGCAAAGACGATAGATTGACCACTCCGGTATATTCCGTTCCCTTTGTGACCTCCCCGTTGGTGATGGTCGGGGACGTACCGTCCGTCGTATAGAGAATCAATTTGGCGTTGGTGCTGCCCGCCGCGCCTTCGATGGTTAGTGTGGATTCCAGCGGGATAGGCTGACTAAAGCTCGTAATCCGATCGCCCAGCGCATCTTTGATGATGATGCTTGGCGCGGTCTTGTCCGCCGCAAAGAGTTTGGAGGCATCGATGACACCCGACCCGATTGAACCGGATTCTGCCCGGTTCACGCAGGACTCCAGCTTTTTCTCCAGTGCGCCGGGCGAAACCCTGCCCGCCTTGCTCAAATACAGCGCCGCAACGCCCGATACAACAGGCGTCGCCATGGAAGTCCCGCTCATGTGGTCATAGGCCGCATTCCCTGCCCCTACAGTGGACATGATGTCTACGCCCGGGGCGGCAATGTCCGCCCAGGAGCCGTAGTTGGAGAAATTCGCGCGGCGATAGTCGCTGTTGACCGCCGCCACGGCGATTACGTTGTTATACGCCGCGGGATAGCAAAGCGAGTTGGAACCGTCGTTTCCCATCGCCGCAATCACAGATACATTGTGGCTGATCGCGCTTTGAATCGCGGCGTTGAGCGTGCTGTTGTAGTAGTAGTTGCCGAGGCTCATATTGATGATGTCCGCGCCGTTGTCCACCGCGCGACCAACCGCCATCGCGACCCAGGCGTCGTTTCCGCCTCCGCCCGGCAGTGCCGCCAGCGCAAGAATAGAGACGCCGGGTGCAATGCCAGCGCCGCCTTTTCCGTTTGCGGAGGAAGCGGCGATGATGCCCGCAACATGCGTTCCGTGTCCATCCGTGTCGTCATTGCTCTCCCCTGTCACATCGGTCATGTTGATCGTTGTGACCCTGCCGGAGAGCTCCTCATGAGACGGAAGCACACCGGTGTCGATGACGGCAACCTTTACCGAGGAGCTGCCGGTCGTAACACCCCATGCTTCATAGGTGTTGACGGCGTCATGCATCCACTGGTAATCATATGTGTTTGGATTCTGCAGATAGGGATCATTGGGGCGTTCAAACCAGGATTGCTGTTTCGGCACAGCCGCAGCGGCGGTTTGATCCAACGGTGCCCTGGCAGCCGTTTCCCTCTCGCCCGGGTCAACCGAAATAGTATGGTTCGCGTCAATGGCGGGCATCGTCGTGGTCATATCCGACGCAACGCTCATCGCCTCCAGAACGGTTGCCGTTTGCAGCTCTACCAGAGCAATGTTGTTGCTGTAACTGATCAATACGCCGTTGTATGCAGCGGCAACCATCTCGGCATACTCCGCGGAGTCCGCCCAGAACATCACCTGATTGGAAACATAATCCTCACCCGGCGTGAGCGACTCCGTCGCCTCCACAATTCCCTTGTCGGTCATGACCGATTTTGCCTTCATCTGGGA
>JAEWYV010000133.1 GCA_023458615.1 Bacillota bacterium | reverse complement strand
GCTCCAGCAGGCGGTAAAGCGTTACTTCCTTGCCCTCGTCGGAGACGATATAGGAGCGCAAAAGCCCGCCCTTGATCACAAGAACGCCAATGCAGTCCGCCGAGCCGTTGTGTATAATGGTGCCCTTTGGAACGCTGCGAAAAACCGCCGCTTCCTCCAGCGCCTGCTGATCCTCTTTGGTAAGTTGTTTCCAGATTGGCAGATATGCGTCGAGTCCCATGCTGTGCCTCCCAAATGATATCTGTTTCGATTATACCGTGTTTTGAAAAATTCTGCTTACTTTTCTGGCATTTTTTTATAAATATCAATATAATGGAGTTAGGACGTATAGATGTCGCTAACAGGAATTATTATTATATAGTGACATTGTTACGGAGATGTTGTATGATGGATGGTAGAATGCAACAAACGGTTTCGGAGAACACCGAAACACAACTTTCTACGAATCCCATTCCCCTGCGGCAGACGCTGCAACAAACACCATTTTTTAAAAATGCAAAACATGTAAGGAGGAACTTATACCATGCTGTGTGAAACCCGTTTCTTCCGCTGTGATATCTGCGGCAATCTGGTTGGTATGATCCATGCTTCCGGCGCACCCATGAGCTGCTGTGGTCAGCACATGACCGAGCTCATCCCGGGCAGCGTTGACGCAAGCCAGGAAAAGCACGTTCCCGTCATCAAGGTTGAGGGCGATAAGGCCACCGTCCACGTTGGCAGCATTGACCACCCGATGCTGGAGGAGCACCATATCGCCTGGATCTATCTGCAGACCACCGATGGCGGACAGCGCAAGTGCCTCGAAGTTGGCGGCAAGCCCGAAGCAACCTTTGCTCTCGGCGGCGCAAAGGTGGTCGCAGCCTATGAATATTGCAACCTCCACGGCCTCTGGAAAGCAGACGCATAACGAAAATAAAAAACGAAGCATATTCGTTTCCTCGCGCAAAACAGCGCGGGGATTTTTTTATGCGCAATTTTGCAACCGTTTCGTAATCCAGCCAACAACTTTTTTGTACTATTCGGACATTCTGCTTTACAATCCGGTAAAATTGCCTTATCTTAATAGCCCAACTCATTTTTACCAACAGGGAGGCGAAACAATGGAATGGTTCGAAGCCTGGAAAGATGCATATGTTACAGCGGTGGTGCAGACCTTTGGTTCCCGTATCGTCTGCGCAGGCGTGCAGGGGAGTCGGGCGCGCGGTGAAGCGCGGGAGAACAGCGACATCGACACCGTGTTAATCCTCGACATACTGACCTCTGCCGATCTGGACGACTACCGCACCTTGATGCATAGCCTGCCGAACGCTGATCTAGCCTGCGGATTTGTCTCCGGGCGCGAAGAGCTGCTGCGCTGGGACGAAGGCGAACTTGTCGGATTCTACTTTGACACAGTTTGCCTCATCGGCAATCTTGATTTTTTACGCCCGCATCTCACGCGCGAGGCGGCAAAACGCAGCGCACAGCAAGCCGCCTGCGGACTCTATCACGCGCTCTGCCACGCCGCGGTTTTTGAATCGCAGCCGCTCGACGCGCGCGCGTTTGCAAAGGGACTCTTCTTCTTACTGCGAGCGCGGTGTTATGCAAAGACAGGCTTATTCCCCTTGCGGCTTAGCGAGCTGTTGTCGCAGGTTGGCGAAACGGAGCACATGCTTCTCTCCTCGCTGGAAGCAAATGGATGCCCTGAAATCGTGTTTGATCGCGCGGCCGCGCTTGACTTGTTGTCCGGATGGATTCGCGAATCAGCCCAAGATTGATCCAGTAATCCTGTTATCCGCGCTGCTGATTTTCGTATAAATACCATACAAATTAAGATGTATGCAATTTGCATTCATGCAAGTTATATGCTTTGCTTTGCTTTTTCCAACATTCGAATTAAAATAGGCGCGAAATTTCAAGCAAAAATCCATGTTTCCCTTGTATAGACGGCGTTACACTGTTATAATCTGTTCCATAGGTGACGCGTTTTCATGCACTTGTATGCAATCCATTTACCGTTCTTATGCCCTCGGAGGGAAAGCGGGTTTATGTATTCGTTCATCCATTTTGCCCTCCTTGCCGGCTGCGTTATAGAGGCTCCGTTTATCTGTCAGTATCCCATGAATTCGCCGCCCGCGTGGATGATTGATACGCGGTTTCTTTATCGTTTGCCGCATTCATTCTTTCAATGCGACCGATAAGCCGGAGTATTCGCAATCTTCTGCTTTCGCATTTTCATGCGAAGATCAATACTTTACTTCCCCACAAGCACGCGATGTGCTTGCCTGCATAGATCCTTGCGGACCTTTACCGACGGAGTTACGCCACCAGGGAAAGGAAACGACCGCATCAAAAATCAGGAAGGAAGCCAAATGGTGATATCTTTGCTATGAAACAGGAAGGTTTAAAAAAATCATTCGTTCACACGATGCAACAAAAGATATTCTCTGGTGAATATCAGATCGGCCAGCAGTTGCCGCCCGAGCGGGAGCTCGCGCAGGAGCTCGGCGTCAGCCGTTCCCTCGTCAACACCGGCATACTCGAGCTCGCCAACCAGGGGTTTATTCGCATCATTCCGCGGCAGGGCAGCATCGTTGCCGACTATAAGAAAAACGCAACCTTACAGGTGCTCAGTGCGCTGATGAATTGCGATAGCTTCCGCCTCGACTATCCGCTGCTCTGCAATCTTGTGGATCTGCGCGTTCTTATCGAGTGTGAGTGCGCTCGCCTCGCCAGTCAGCACGCCACCGCTGAGGAAATCGAAACGCTTCGCATCCTCGTGCGCTGTATCAAGGAGTCTCCCCATCCGCTCGACGCGGTGGAGCCGATGGTGCGGCTGCATTATCTACTCACGCAATATTCCGGCAATGCTGTATATGCCATGACATTTAAGAGTTTTGAGTCCACCATTACCCGGTTGATCCGCCAGCACCTGACCCTTGCGCCGGATATTCCCAAGACCGCCAAACTGCACGAGGCGCTGGTTCATTCACTGGATGCGCATGACCCGGAGGCCGCCGCGCAAAATGTTCGCCTTTGCATTCTGCACGGCATGAATGCGCTCAAAAAGCTCTATCATGCATAGTTCCTTTACCACATGTTTTTCCATCGCCATCATATGATCTTCCCCCGCCCGGCGT
>JAEWYV010000132.1 GCA_023458615.1 Bacillota bacterium | reverse complement strand
TGAAAGAGTTGAAACGACGGATAGTGATCGAAGTTAGCCTGTGCCAGTGCATTGGCAGAAGCGCCACCAAATGCGGAGATCGGAGCGGCGGTATCATAGAGCGGTGCGCTGCCCTGATCCAGATGCTGATAGACCGCCTGCACCTGCCAAACGCCGTATTCCCGCTCGCTGACGTATTCCTTTGTCGCATCCGCCGCCATTGATACCGCAAGCAGGGTGTGCGTTGCGGTCAGGCGATGCACTCCGTCGTTGTCCTCACCTTCGGCAGAATGCGTAATCAGCGTCTCCGGCTGATAGCGCCGGAGCAGGCGAATAAACCAGTCCGAAAGCGTGGACTTATCATAGAGTCCGTAGATTTTTTCCGGCCCAAGCGTTGTACGATAATAAGGAAAATTACCAAAGATTGGCTGTGTGCGGCAGCCGAGGGAATACATCCCCTCGATAGCCTCCTGCTGTTGCTGTCTGCTCTCCGATGTAAGAAAAACAATCGCCGCGTCCTTGCCCGTTAAAAACGGAAGCAGGCTGCCAAAATAATACGCCTCGTCGCCCGTATGCGCCGCGATGAGCATCACCTTTGGTTGCGTTCCCTGCGCGGTCATGACGCAGAGCGCATCCGGCGCAGCCTCAGCATTGTAAACACCGAGCTCCGAGATGGCAAATGTCTTTTTGCCGGAGATACGCAGGCGCGCGCAACCCTCCGGCAGGGTATAATAGTCGTTGAGCAAGTCGGAGTTGGCCTCGATGCTCGTCAGTACGCCGCCGGACGCATCCAGCATCTCGATCATAGCCGCCTCCGGCGCGGTATACCAGGCGACATAAACGCCCTTTGCGCCACTGACCAGTTGAACCTCCAGCGTTTCTGCGGGTTTAAAGGAGATACGGGAGTTATAGCGATTGTCGCTCAGTCTTGCGGCAAACTCTGTGCTACGCTCCGGCAGGGTGATCTTACACTGACTTGTCAGGTTGTTCCCAGCACCGTCGCCTTCGGCATGCGCGCTCTGCTGAATAGGCAGAAGCACAGCCGCAACGAACAAAAAAGCGCTCGCTCTCCATATAAATTTCGATCGCAAGACGCCCGTTTGCCGCATGGTGTCATACTCCTGTCGCGCCGCGCAAATCCGCGGTAATTTTTTCCTGTTGTCGCCGAGTGGAACGGTTATCCATTCGATTAAGAAATCAAATCTTGAAAAATAACTTTACTTGGGCCCGATCGTCGCATCGGGTGTTGTTTGGGCTGTTATGTCCGCAGAGGCCGCGGGAGAAGCATCCGGCGAGGCGGCAGGTGTTGCCGTCGGCAAAACGAAATCCGGCTGGAAGGAAATAACGTTTTCCGCCGCTTCGGTGCCAAGCCGCTTGAGAATCTTGTCATATGCCGCCTGGAAACGATCCTGCTTATAGCGTGTGCGCGCGTCTACCATGGAGAAATCCGCAAGCGCCTGCTGGAGCGGCACGACGGAGAACGTCATGATCTTGTTGTCGTTATAGTAGTTATAGGTATAGGTCAGCACATAGCTCGCGTTGATGGACGTGAGCCGATCCTGATCCAAATCGTAGGAAAAATCCAGATTGAGAATGATGTTATTCAGGCTCTCCGAGTGGATTGCGCTGGACATAAAGTTGCCGAGGCTATAGGCGATAAACACCGTTTTTTCAACGCCGTCCACCGTGACCGTGCGCTTCTCCATTGGTTCAATGGAATGCGAATGGCTCATGATGATCGCGTCCACACCCGCTTCGGCAGCTTCATTTGCCGCCGCCGTCTGCCTGCGGCTTGGTTTGATATCCTTCTCCACGCCGTCGTGCAGGTACATGACGATGACCTTCGCACCAAGCGAGCGCGCGGTTGCCACATCCTGCTCCATGCGTTCCTTGGAATAGTAGTTCATCGTCCAGCTTGCGTCCTCGCCGTCAAGCGAAAGTTTGTATTTATTGGTAAAGCCCGTATATGCGAGAATCGCGACCGGAATGCCGCGCACATCGCGAATATAGACCGAGCCGACATCCTCTTTCTTCAGATTGGTGCCGAGCGCAACAAACCCCATATCTCGCAGGGTCTGCGTGGTTTCAAACGCGCCCTCCACCAGAAAATCCATTGCGTGGTTATTGGAGGTGAAGAGCACATCAAAATTGCAGTCCTTGAGCGCCTCGGCATACGCCTTTGGCGCATTAAAGCCGACGATGGTGCCGTTGAGCGGCGCGCCGCTATACATGCAGGCCTCAAAATTACCCAACAAAACATCCGCACCCTGCAATTCGCTTTTGATCTGTGCGAAGTGTTTGGTGAAATCATAACTCCCGTCAGATTGCAGCGCGTCCGCCATCTGGTAGTCGCAGCACATCAAGTCTCCGACAAAGCGCATGGAGAAATCCTGTACGCCTGTAGTCTTGGTCTCTTCCGGCTCCGGCGTTGATTCGGGTGCGGTTGATTCCTCTGCGGGGGCAGGCGTTACCTCCGGCTCGACGGAATCCTCTGGTACCTCCGGCTGCTGTGTTGCCGCTTGCTCCGCTGTGGGGGTTGCTTCCGGCATGGCTACACTGCCGCCGTCCGTCACCACCAGGTTGATCGTAATCACAACGGCGAGTGCCAGCAGCAGCAGATTGAATATGAGTAATTGTCTTAATTGATTCGGTTTGCGTTTCATCCTATATATCCTCAGTGTTATGATAAAGATAAGCGCCGTAAATGTCAAATTCGCTCACACCGGAATCTGTTGTACAAAAGCAGCGTGAATGACCCAAAAAACAGATATTGCGTCCTGAAATTGGGGTTTTCACGTGAATTCTGCCGGATTCACCTGCCGCTTTTGCTGCATTTATAGTATGATACTACCATCAAGCAATCAAACGAGGGCTCCATTCCAATGATAAAATTTCTATCGCTCCTGATGAGTGCCATGATGCTCCTGCCCGCGGCAGCCAAGGTTGAGACCGCGCCGCCGGACGCGAAAATTCTCGCGCCATTCTATATCGTTGTGGACGCGGACGATCCATCCACCGTGTTTTATGAGAAAAATGCGGACGACCGCTGCATCCCCGCCAGCACGATGAAGATCATGACCTGCATCCTCACGCTCGAAAATGTCAAAGATTTAGACGATACTGTCGTCATCACCAAACAGGCCGCAAGCATGAAAGAAACCAACTCGCTCATGCATGTACTCGCCGGAGAGACCCTGAGCATTCGCCAGCTACTCTACGGCATGATGCTGGTTTCGGGTAACGACGCGGCAATGACACTGGCGAACTATGTTGCGGGCAGCGTTGCCGCCTTTGCCGAACTCGCCAACGCAAAAGCCGCGGAGATTGGCATGACCAATTCGCACTTTACCAACGCCAGCGGCGCCTTTAACGGCAAGCAGTATTCCACCGCGCGGGACATGGCGCTGCTGATGTCCTATGCCCTAAAAAACGAAATGTTCCGCACGCTGATCTCCACCGCGCGCTACACCATAGAGCCAAATGACGTGCGCAAGGAGCCGCTGGAACTTGTCAACTCCAATCGCCTGATTTCCGACGATCCGACGAGCGACTGTTATAGCTCGCTCTGCATCGGCGGCAAGACAGGCAGTACCGACCGCGGCGGCGACTGCCTTGTCGCCGTTGGTCAAAAAGACGGGGCGCGGGTCATCGTCGTACAAATCGGCGCAGACGACACCAACCACCGCGATGCAAACAAGCGCATGCCGCGTGTGTTTCAAAACGGAAAACTATTTATTGAATACACGCTGGAAAACGACTACGCCACCGTTACCCCCGAATCACTCGGTGTCACCTATAGCGACGAAATCACACCGGAAGGCATGAGCGCCCCGCTCTCCATCTCCGCCCAATTTGATGAGGGTACGGAGGGGCTCCTGCCTAAGGCATTGGCAGAGAAACTGTTGGCGGACCCTTCCGCCGTCGAGACAACCACGCAGTTAAACGAGGATTTATCCGCTATTCAACCAGGCGATGCGGTGGGCACGATTTCCTGCTCCTATCAGGGACGCGCGCTTTTCTCCGGCAGTCTGATCGCCGCAGCGGATTCCCCCGCCTTTGCTACGCCAACAGTAGCGCCTGTTATAGAAACGCCTGTGCCGGAGGCAGCAGAAACCCCGGTCGAAGCGCTCAGCCACGCGAGCATGGGCGTTTACATCTTCGCCGGACTCAGTGTTCTGTTGCTTTGCAGTCTGATTGTGCTGATTATTCTCAATCTCAAAAGCGCGATGAACAAGAAAATGGAATTCAAAAAGTCCCGCCGTGATCG
>JAEWYV010000131.1 GCA_023458615.1 Bacillota bacterium | reverse complement strand
CCCGTACGCCTCCGTGTGCATCTGCCGCCGCAGCCGCTCGTGGATATATCCGCTCTTGGCAAAGGCGATCAGCCCCGAGGTGCCGCGATCGAGCCTGCTTACCGGATGCGGGCTGATGAAGCCGCCCAAATGATGGCACACCGCGTTTTCGAGCGTGAGTTCCTCCGGTTCCCGTGTGGACTGATGCACGGCGATTCCCGCCGGTTTGTTGAGAATCAGCAGGTCCTCGTCCTCATATCGAACATCGAGCGCATACGCCATCGGCACTATGTGCCCATCCGGCAGGTCGCCAATCTCGATGGTCAGCTCGTCCCCCGCATGCACCCGCGCGGTGATGTAACATCGCGCGCCGTTGAGAAGGATGCCCGTTTCCCGGCGCTTGAGACGCGAGATATGCGCATCCGAGCAGACGAACTCGCGCCTGAGCAGGCTCAACACCGTGCGGTTGTCGTCAGCCGTTGTTATGCTTTTCGTCAGCGTACGCATATCGTCCCCCTCCCTCGTTTGATGTTTTCATAATGCTATCACTCTACCGCACGGCGCAGAAAAACGCAACGCGCCGATCATAGAATTGATACGCACGGAGAATCATTCGCTGGAACGCATCTGTTTTTAATTACACATCTTAGATCAATTGTTGCATTTCTGGAACTTTTTGCCGCAAGGCTTTTCAAGATTGAATTGCATCCGTTATACTATAGATAGGAAAGCACATTTCCTATCCCTCAGACGACCAAAAGGAGTGACCAATATGGCCATAGTAGAGATCAATAACGCAAATTTCACGAGCGAAGTGCTCGAAAGCGACAAGAAGGTGCTCGTCGATTTTTGGGCACCGTGGTGCGGACCCTGCCGCATGGTGTCCCCCATTGTGGACGAGATCGCAAACGAGAGCGACGCGGTTAAGGTCGCCAAGATCAACATCGACGAACAGCCCCAGCTCGCAAGCCAGTATGGCGTAATGAGCATCCCCACACTGATGGTGTTTGAAAACGGCGACGTCGTAGAGAAAGCCGTTGGCGCACGCAACAAGGCATTCATTCTCCAGATGCTGGAAGGCTAAAAACCAAGCAAACAAACAAAAGCTCCTCGCGCTTTGAAAGTGCGGGGAGCTTGTTTATTACGAGAAATTATGAGTGAGGTTTGCCCCTTCGTCCAGCAAAGCAAATCGTTTTACTCGTACACCGACTCAACCGACATCACGCCGTCGATTCTGGAGAGCCCCTCCATCAGGGCGGCGAGGTTATCCCGCTCCGGCAGGGTCAGGTGCGCATAGACATGCCGCTTTAAGTTACTGGTATCAATCGCGAAGCTGAACTCGTCGATGATGCAGCCCATACGCTCCAAGTCCTCTTGCAGGTTGACGATGGTCTGTCCCTCCATGGAGAGCACAATCTGCAGTACGAGGCGGTTCGCCTTCTTGCGGCGGTTATGCGCCATGGTGCGCAGCACGCGCAAAACGATGAGAATCAGCACCGTTGTCGCAATCGCGAGCACGACATTTCCGCAGCCCGCCGCGAGGCCGACGCACGAGACGCACCAGAGACTGCTCGCGGTGGTCAAGCCGCGCACGGAGATGCCTTCCTTAATAATAGTGCCCGCGCAGAGAAAGCCGATGCCGCTGACCACCTGCGCACCGATGCGCGCGGGGTCGATATCCGAATTTGGATATTGCGAGGAGAGGAATTCGCCGCTGCACATGACCAACGCTGCGCCAATGGCAACGAGGATATGCGTGCGCATGCCCGCGTTTCGCTGCACATGCTCCCGTTCATAGCCGATAACCCCGGCGAGCACAGCCGCGAGCACCACGCGCCCCAGCATATAGAGCGATTGCTGCCAGTTAAATGAAAAATCAAGGTTCATATAGGATAATCTCCTTCCATCAGACGCCCCTCATATAGGAAAGACGTCGCTTTCGGGACAGATATTAAATCTAAATCAAATTCTCTTGTATTCTGATATTATACACACCTGACAGGATTCGGCAAGGATGGGCAGGGATTGTTGGGTGGATTTCGCAGTGTAGTGTATTGAGAGGGCTAAAAAAAGCGGGGCACACCCGCTTAAGAAAAATCAAATTCTTTTAGTCGTTGTCCAAAGAACGAATCAACGTCTGCGCAACCAGCCTCCTGGTTTGCCGCGCGTCCATTGCCCACCCTAATTTCTTTTTATTAAAAAAGAAAATAAAAAATTAGTCGTTATCCAGTGAGCGAATCAACGTCTGCGCAACCAGCCTTCTGGTTTGCCGCGCATCCATCGCCAGTTTTTCAATATATCGGTGGGCGGTGGCTTCGTCCATGCCACGCCGTTCGATGAGCATCCACTTTGCGCGGTTGACCAGACGAATCTCCTCCATCTTCTCTTCCAGCGTTGCGGTCTTTTTCTCCATGTCCGCGAGTTTGGTACGCGTGGCGCTCATCATCGCCGCTGCCTGCCGCAGCTGCTGCCCCGTTACGGGTCGGCTCAAAGTAATAATGCCCGCGTCTTCCACCTGCTCATTCATCTGGTCGTAATTATCCCCCGGAACAATCAGCGCAACACAGCAGTTTCTGCTGCTCGAAAGATCGAGCGCGAGTTGCACTCCCGGTTCGTCCGGCAATGGGGTATTGATAAAGACCAGCGAATGCGGCGCATCGAGGATGAACCGCCGTACTTCGGCGGCAGAGCCGCGTGCCGTCACCGGCGAATAGCGCGAGGAAGAAAACACCTCCGCGAGGGTCGCGCGGGAGCGTTCCGATCCCGAAACGATCAATACGCTATTCTGCTTTGCTTCGGTGTATGGCAAACGCTATCCTCCCTGGAGGCATCTCGATCCAACAAATTCCAACGAAACAAACCACGGTCCGTTTCTTTTGATCCGGCTTTTTACTCCACCCCGCCCGTAAAGGCATCGATGATTCCCTCCGGCAGGACGGAACGCACAAACGCGCTATCCCTCGCGAGCGCGGCTGCCTCTATGCGTGAACGCGGCAACTGGCGGAGTTTACCCGTGATGGAAGCATCCGCCGTAAAGAGGTTTACATTGGTCGGCGGCGGCGCAACCAATCCGCGCTTGACGCCATCGAGACCGGCGGCGAGGATGAGCGCAAACGACAGGTAGGGATTCCCCGCGGGATCGGGCGAGCGCAGCTCGATACGCTCATATTCGCCCTTCGCGGCGGGAATGCGAATCAGCTGGGAGCGATTCTCCGGCGACCAAGTGACATAGCGCGGGGCCTTAAACTCGCCGAGGCGCGCATAGCTCGCGTCAACGGGATTGAGGAACGCGGTGATCTCGCAAATATGCTCCATCAGTCCCGCCATGAATGCGTTGCGCACCGCTTCGGTGTGCGGCATTGCCAGAGAGAGGTTGATGTGCATGCCGTTGCCGCTGTCGTTTGGCAGCGGCTTAGGCGAAAAGTCCGCCCAGAGGCCGTTTCGCATGGCAACCGTGCGCACCACCGACGGGAAGGTGATCGCATTGTCGGCGGCGGTGAGCGCATCTCCATAGCGAAAATCGATCTCGTTCTGCCCCGGCCCGTCCTCAT
>JAEWYV010000130.1 GCA_023458615.1 Bacillota bacterium | reverse complement strand
TCGCAAGGCCGACGCGCTCAAGCGCGCGGCTTGCCTGTTCATGCCGGTCGTTGATGTGTGCGTGCTGATAGATCAGCGGCAGCTCCACGTTCGCCTGCGCGCTCATGCGGGAGAGCAGGTTGAAGTTCTGAAAGATGAAGCCGATCTTGCGGTTGCGAATGCGGGCTAGCTCTTCTTCGGAATATTGCTCAATCGACTGCCCGTCGAGAATGTATTCGCCACTGTCCGCAACATCCAGACAGCCGATGATGTTCATCAGCGTGCTTTTTCCGCTGCCGCTCGGGCCGATGATGCTGACGAACTCGCCTTCGTAGATGGTCAAGTTTGCGCCGTCGAGTGCGCGCACCTCTTCTCCGCCGACCGTATACACCTTAGTAATATCGGTCATGGAGATGATCGGTCGTTTTTGGGAAGACATGCTTACTCACCACCGTTTCCGGATGTGGCTACGCCGTCCGCGCGGTTGCTGGCATATCGCATGCCGGGCATGCTGGCGGTGGTGGTATCCGGCTGATAGAGATACCAGACAACGTCGCCCGCCTTGAGTCCGCTGGTGATTTCCGCCTGAACGCCGTTGGAGAGTCCGGTTGTGATGGCAACGCGCTCATAGCTCTTGCCATCGGCGGACTTAAAGTAGACATACTCGCCCTGAGCGTCTTCGTTGATTAAATCCACGGGCAGAACGACGACGTTCTCCTTTTTGCTGGTGAGAATCACGGCGCTGCCGTTCATGCCCTCTAGCAGCCGCTCGTCATAGCCAAGTGTTACCTCGACAGGGTATGTGGTGATGGTGCCGTCGAGCGTGCCAATGCGCAAGATGCGCGTGACTTCAGCGTCAAATGTTTCATTCGGATACGCGTCGAGCGTGACCGTGCCGGTTTGCCCCAGTTTAACCAGATCGATGTCGAGCTCATCCGTATCAATGCTCATCTTCACCGCGCCGCCCGTATGAATCGTAAACGCGTCACTAAGCCCGTTGGAGGCGGTGGCCTCTGCAATATCGGTATCCTCTTTGATGATCACTTCGTTGATCACGCCATCGGTCGGCGCAAGTACGCGCGGATCATTCAGGTAACCCAGCAAAGTTTCATAGAGCTTGGCTTTGTCGTTGCGCTGGGACAGGGCGGTGCGATAGCTCGCGTCGTCCGGCGCATTCTGTAGCGAGAAGAGCTTGTTGCCCGCGTAGACGAGGGTGTTCTCCTCTACGGCAACATCCGTGATCTCACCACCGGCTGCAAGTACGGCAACGGGCGAGTGAATCGCGAGAACGCCTTCACCGAGGAGCTTGTCGCCGCTGAAGACCTGCGCCGTTGCCTGATAGGGCGTGCCGTTATCGGGCAGGGTTACAAGATAGCCGCCCGTTGTCTTCTCGGCGATCATGCCATCCGCAGAATCCCCGTCCCAACGAACAGTGACGTCGGAGTGCAGCGTGAGCTGTTCGGTGGTCGAAATCTCCAGCTGCATCAGCCCGTCTGCGGAGAGCAGAGCAAGCGTGCCATATTCGCTGATGACGGAGAGAACATCGTCCCCTTCCTTGGCGGGGAGATATTTGACGCGACCGCGGGCGGGCGCTTCGATGCGCTTAACCTTGGTGCGCGAGGCGATGTCCCGATCCAGCGAGGCAAGGTCTGTGCTGACCTTGTTGGCCTGATCTTTGAGCGAATCAAGATCCAGTGTGGCGAGCACATCGCCAGCTTTTACGACGTCGCCAACCTCGGCGGGAACACTTGCGACATGTACACTCCCGGGCAGGCGCAGCGTCTGGCTGTCCTCCGAGGCGAGTCTGCCGCTGCCGGTGATGGTGCGCTCTACCGTGCCAGTCTCAACGGTTTGAGATAGATAGACGGGCATAGAGGCGGCCTTCATCGCGTTTTGCAGCAGGACTACTCCAATGATGATGGCTGCGACTACGGCAAGCAGGATCCAGAGCCAAACGCGGGTCTTTTTCTTCTTTGGTTGCATGGGTGTTGCGTTCCTTTCCAGTTACGCTTTCCGTTCCTTCGGAAAGCTCTTTCTTCCACATTCATTCGACACTGCCTGCAAAAAAAAGTATCATTTTTGACTGGCAGGCGGTCATTTTTTATTTCGCGCCCATCATATCGGGCGAAGGTGAACTGAACAAAAACTGCCGGTGGGCAAATCGTGTCATTTTGGTGAAGCGTGGTCAGCCGAGCGGCAATATGACAGAGAATAGCGTTCCAACGCCTTCCTCGCTGTGGCAGGTAATCGATCCGCTATGCAGAGAAACAATCCTCTTTGCAATGGAGAGCCCCAGTCCGTTGCCGGAAACGGTGCGGGAGGCATCCCCTTGGTAAAATTTGTCAAATATGTGTTTCTGCGCATCCTCGGAGATGCCGTAGCCATCATCCCGAATGGTAAACTCCGCGCCGTTGTCCGTCTTCTTCAAACGGATCTCTATGCTGCCGCCTTCAGGTGTGAATTTCACCGCGTTGTCGATGAGATTCAGCCAAACCTGATTGAGAAGCTCATCATCGCCAAAGAGGCTGATCTCCTCCAGCTCCACACTCAAATCAAGCCGCCGCTGCTCCCACTTGTTTTCAAAAAGCAAAACACACCGGCGAATCTGCTCCGAAAGGTCAAAGCGCGCGCGGTTGGTTAAGATGGTCTGCTTTTCAACGCGGGAGAGGTTGAGTACGTTGGTGGCAAGCGCAGCAAGGCGGCTGGACTCGGAGATGATGATATCCAGATACTCCGCACGCTGTTCTTTCGTCAGATCGTCGTGTTTTAACTCCTCTGCAAAACCCTTAATGGAGACGATCGGGGTTTTAAACTCATGGGAGAAATTGTCGACGAAGTCGGAGCGCAGCATTTCAATGCCGCCAAGCTCCTCTGCCATGCGGTTAAAGCTATCCGCAAGCTCCGTAAAGGCGCGCGCCCCGGGCAGGCGCAGCCGCGCCGAAAAGTCGCCCGCGGCGAGGCGATTTGTTGCGTCAATCACCTGGCGGACCGGCTTGAGCGGGATACGGCTCATCACCAAGGAGACCACCGTGCCCACCACGACGCTGATGATGAGCAGCATAAACAGCGGAAGCAGCGGCTCATGCCGCGAGATTTTCACGATGTTGATGGCATTCATGCGAATCAGCAGGAGCGTCGCAATCACGATGATGATGGAGGTCACCAGCAAAATCGCAAAGACGATGATCGAAAAGATGACCGGCAAGCCAAACCGATGCAACAGCGTTTTTTTATCCTCGTTCATATCCGTTTCACCGCCTTATAGCCCAGCCCGCGAATGGAGACCAGTTCAAATTCAGGATAGCATTCAAACCGTCTGCGTAGGCGGTTGATGTGTACGTTGACAGTCGTGTCTCCGCTTTCCGACTCCATGCCCCAGATTTCATCCATCAGTTGAATGCGGGTAAAGATTTTGTCCGGGTAGGAGAGCAGCTTGTAAAGCAGATAAAATTCTTTTTGCGGGAGTGTCTGCTTGTCTTCGCCCCGTGTGACGGTCAGAGAATCGTAATCCAGCTCCACGTTGCCGATGGTGAGCTTCCGTTCGCTTACGATGTGGGAACGGCGCAGCAGTGCCTTGATGCGAAGGAGCATCTCCTCCGTATCCACAGGCTTCGTCATATAGTCGTCAGTTCCGACCAGAAACCCCTTCTTCTTATCCGCGGGCAACTGCTTAGCGGTGACCATGAGGATAGGCAGCATGTTTCCCGCTGCGCGGAGGTCACCGGTGAGTGCATAGCCATCCATGCCGGGCATCATGATGTCCAGTACGATCAGGTCGATATGCTGCGCATCCAAAGCCTGCAGCGCGTCTTCTCCATTTACTGCGGTTGTGACGCAGTATTCCGCGCGTTCCAATACGGCTTTCATGAGCTTTCGCGCGTTGGTGTCGTCTTCCACGACGAGAATATGAAACATTGGCTTCTCCTCGTTTCGTTTGCCGCATGATGCGACAATGGGCCTTGGCGGTTCCTGAAACAACAGTTATCGACGCACATTGGATGCGCCTTCTCTATTCTTTAGTATAGGCAGGTAGATGAACCGAAGAAAAACTCCGGCCAAATTGTGCCGGAGTAAGTGGGAGCGCTGAATTATCCTTGTAGTCCGGCTGCCTGCCGCTCCATGTTTTCTACCACGATATCAAAGATTTCGCCGAGCGAAGCGCAGTACTCTAGGATCTCCCAAGGGCGGTTTGTGTGAAAGTGGATCTTAATCAACGATTCATCGCCAACCGCGAGCAGGCTGTCCCCCTCGAAGGTTGCGGTAATGTGGTCAAAGATTTCATCTTCGCTGAGCTGTTCGCCGGAGAGCAGAAGCTGCGTATCAAATTTAAATTCGAGCATGGGATAACTCCTTCGATCAATCATTTCGGTAGCGTAAGCATAACACTTTTCCTTTAAAGTGGGCAAGTCTGGCGAAAATGATTCGCTTTTATAAGCGAGGGTGTATACTGATTGGAAATACTATTTGAGGTTTGGCTATGGTTGTTTTCTATTTTTCGGGCACAGGAAATTCACGCTTTGTCGCGGACGCATTCAGCCGTGCGGCAGGGGCAGCGTGTTACTCGATCGAAGAGCCGGTCAATGTTGCCGCATTGCTTGAGGCGCACGATGTCGTCGGGTTTTGCTATCCAATCTATGGATCCAGTGTGGCGCGCCCGATGCGGGAGTTTGTTTTGGCGCATGCAGATGCGCTGGCGAATAAGCGGTTTGTGGTGCTCTGCACACAGTTGATCTTTTCGGGAGACGGTGCGCATGCGCTCTGCGCCGTGCTGCCCGGCGGCGAACGAAATGTGATCTACGCAGAGCATTTCAACATGCCGAATAATCTTTGTAACTTCGGTCTGTTTCGTGTGACGAACGGCGCGCAGAATACGGCGCGGCTGAAGCGGGCGCAGGGGCGAGCCAAGCGAGCGGCAGGGGATGTGCTCGCTGGGCGTGTTCACCGAAGGGGATTTCATCCACTCTCGATTGCGTTGGGCAAGAGCCAGAGCGCATATTGGCCTGCCATAGAGGCGGGTGCAGCAAACGATGTTCAAATTGATGCGGACTGCATCCGCTGCGGGCTCTGCACGCGTATTTGCCCGGTTGGGAATCTATCGATGGGGGAACAGGGCGTCGAGCAGGCGGGAAAGTGTGCGGTGTGCTACCGCTGCGTCAATGCCTGCCCCAAGCAGGCGATCACCACCCTGATCCACACCAAACCAACCCGCCAATATAAGGGAATTACGGAGCAGGATATTCTATAAGCCGCATTGCGCTCAAATAAAAATTGCCTAAATCACGGGCGGGGTTTTTTGCTGCAAAATACAATTAAGGGTAAATCAATCGAATAAAGCAATAGGAATGTTGTTGAGCTAATAAGAATAAGGCATTTATCGTTGTTATGTGTATTTATCACAGTTAATTTTGTACTAATGATGTATAAATATGCACAAGGATGGTGTAATTTAAATGGATATAAAACTGCAAAAACTAAGACGGTTCAATTTGATTATGGGAGCCGTACATTTCATTCAGACCGTAGCGATGCTATTTTTGGCAACTACTGTCATTCAAAAGATTGCAGAGTTCCAGCCAACGATCACACAGAACTATCTTTCCTTTAATGTAGCGACAAACGCGCTGGAACCCGCTAGCAAGGCGATCTTCACGCTTCCTTTCGGTGTTCTCGTTTCGTCATTCCTGTTTATCTCCGCTTTAGCGCATCTGATCATTTATCTGAGCGGGGAACAATACCTGAACGGCATTCGTGCTGGTATCAACAAATTCCGTTGGTTTGAATATGCGTTGAGCTCATCGATTATGATTGTTCTCATCAGCACCCTGTTTGGCATTTACGACATCGCGTCATTGATATTGATCTTTGCGGTCAACGCGAGTATGAACCTGTTTGGTCTTGTTATGGAGCAACTGAATAGTGGCGCTGAGAAGAAGGATGTAAAATGGGGTCCGTTTGTTTGGGGCTCTATCGCGGGCATTGCGCCTTGGGTTGCGATTTTGCTGTATATGTTTGGCACGGGTAATTTCGATATGGTTCCTTGGTTTGTCTGGGCAATTGTGGGCACTTATTTTGTGGCATTCAACACATTCCCGATCAACATGATCCTGCAATATAAGCGTGCAGGTAAATGGGCAGACTATGTTTACGGCGAGCGGGTTTATATTGTCCTGAGCCTCGTGGCAAAGTCGTTCCTTGCTTGGTTGGTGCTCTTTGGAGCAATGCAGCCCTCCTAATTAATCAAATAGCGCTGACACAAAAACCGCCGGAATCGCTCCGGCGGTTTTGCTATGCGCACTTAGGTTATTTCTTCTCGCTGCTTCGCTTGTCGCGGATGACTGCCATGTGGTTCTCGTCAATTATGGTGACTCCGTTTGCCTTTGCCCAATCCACGCAGCCCTGCAAGGCGGCCTTCAGGAAGACGCGCGGCACCTTGATCAACGTTGCACAGGCTTCGCGGGTGAACTGAATGTCCGGGTCGATGCGGCTTGCTGCATAGACAACGGTAGAAAGATCCGCGGCCTTTCCGGCGGCGATGCGCTCGGAGACCGGCCTAGAAAAACGCGTATACCAGAAATGCGTATTATCCCGATAGCCATAATCCACAGGTACGCGGGGAAAGTGGCGCGCGCTCACACCGCCAATGATTGCGTTATAATAACGCTCCTTCATCAGTATCTTGTCGATCTTGAGGATGAAATGCACGCCATAGCGGCTCGTGATGCCGTTGAAGTTGCGATAGGGCGGCTCAACGCCCTCTAACTGCCCAACCTTTGCGCTGTCCTCAAAGGCATTCTCCAGATCGCTCTGCCAGGTGCATTCAAACACCTGATAGGCCTCTTTTACAACGAGCGGACGCTTTTGCTCCCCGCCCGCCAGCCCTTCCTCCAGCGAGAAGCGGCAGTTCTTCATCTTCTCTTCGCAGGTTTCCCCGGGGAAACCGAGGCGAACGGCCTCCTTGAAATCGGCACGTTGATCTTCGATGAAATTCAACGCGCAGGTGCCGCTGCGCAGGATGTTCTGCGCGGTGTTGCTGCTGCTGCGCGCCTCCAGTATCATCGCGTAATAGTCCTTGCCGGCTATATAATACGGAAAACAGAGCGAGTAGGAACCGAGCGAGGTTTTTCCGGATTCGCTGAGACTTGAGACTAACACCGTCGGCATCGGGAAGAAAGCCGATGTTTGGTAGAAGTTATCGACGATACGCAGGTCGCGAAAAGAACTCATGCAGGGTCACTCTCCTTTTCTGTATTCTTTTTCGATTTGCCCTTCATGCGGAGTACATTCAATGTGATAAGGCAGGCGATAATGGCGAGCTTCAGCCAGAGATTGATTGGCGCCCAAATGGCGATGACCACAAATACGACGCCTAGAAGCGCATGTCCAAGCAGATTTCGCCAATCGGTGAGATAGGCCTTCAGACCGTTGAATATGGCCTTAAATACCTTCGGCTTTACGGGTGTGGTTTCTTTGTTTGCTTCTGTCATATGACTTTGCCTTTCTGCTTTATATTCTATTTTTTTTGCTCGCGCCGCTGGAGCGCGCAATCTACCATTCGATTCAGAAACGAATCCAACTGTTTTAACTCCTCCTCGCTGAAACAGGAGCATATCTCGCTGAGCCATGTGTCGTAAACGCCGATGCTGGCGCTGACACTTTCGCGACCGCTCTCTGTGATGGTGATGATATTCTCACGCCGGTTCTGCTCGTTTTGCGCGCGGGAGATAAGACCCTTTCGCTCCATGACATTGAGCGCCTTGGCGACTGTTGTCTTATCCAGCATCAACGCGTTGGAAATATAGTCCTGCGAGACATGCTCGTGAAAGCAGAGAAACGTGCAGATGGCGTGCTCGGTGTCTGTAAAGCCCGCGTCGCGAATCTGCTCATGCCCAAACTCCCGCCCTAGACGGATGATCATATTCAGCTGCGCAAACTTCATAGCTGCCTCCTTGATTAGTTGAAAAGTCAACAGTTGCGAATTCAATTATAGACGCTTTTGCGTCATTGTCAAACACAATATTTGGCACAGGGATTGGATCAGCCGCAAACAAAAAACGTCGCTGCCGAAGCAGCGACGTAATTGTTTGCGGCAGGATGCGTCAGGCAGCTTTTTCCGACGCGCCTTTCTTCTTCAATAGCGCCCCGACCCCTGCCAGCAGATAGACTAGCACGAACACCAGCGCGTAGAGGATGATCGGGATCCACGTGATTTGGTGAATGAGTGACCAGCCGACGCGCGTTCCGGTAAAGAGATTGGCGAGTGAACCACTGTAGGTGACGAGTACCAGGGCGATATAGCTCGCCGTGATGCCGGCAATGGCGATGCGGCTTTTCAGAATGCCGTATACCTGCGTAACGATAAACATCATCATAAAGCCGAAGAAGAACATTGGCCACATGCCGTTGCTGGCGAGGATGGCGACCACCGCGCCGTGGAGCGCGACGAACACCTCCAGAAACGTCAGCCAGCCGATCTTGGTGTGCCAGCTGGTACGCGCAAGGGACATTTGCCCCATCAGCAGGAAAAGATAGAGGAACCCAAG
>JAEWYV010000129.1 GCA_023458615.1 Bacillota bacterium | reverse complement strand
CATGATACTGCTCCAAAATGTCAAGTATCTTATCGGTGACACCAGGCATCGGGCCGTCGTCAAAGGTCAGCGCGATCATGGGCTTATTTGGGTCAATATACATTTGATCAATCGCAACGCGAATCTCCTCGTCCGTTCGGTCCGGTGCGTCGCGTTTGATCAGGGCAAACAGCTGCTTGTTACGCGCCTCATACCACGGCGCATCCACGCGCGGCACAGGCGAGGGGCTAGGGGTAGGAGCCGGACTTGGAATCGTTGTCGGACTTGGCGAAGGGGTCATCGGCAGGGCGGTCTCAACCGCCGCCGCCAGCTGCATCTGCGGTGCCACGCCACAGCCAGAGAACAAACATAACGCCAATAAACCCGCAACAAATGCGGCAATTCCCCGTCTCATCCCATATCCCCCAAGGTGTGCTGGATGCATTATAACATAGTTCGATTCTGTTTCCTCCTGTACGTTTGTAAAACTTGGGTCAGGACGAATGTTTGCTTCTTCTATGTCTAGCGCCATTCTTGTCCGCTGCCATATTGCTGCCCAAATTCGTCAAGCATTCTTCAAATGTGTACTATTGAAAGTTCAAATTGATTTTCTATACTGTTATCAAAACAGAAAGGAGCGACCTAATATGGATCAAAACAACGATTGGTATGAACGGTATTCCGCCGACCATCCACAGGAAAGCGGCTCATATGCCCCGCGGCGCCGCGAGCCACGGCGTGTACGGTTTTCTACGCTGATCGTATTTATGCTGGTCGCGGTTCTGCTTGGCGGCCTTCTGGGCGGCCTCTACACGCGCCAATACGTCGGCGAGCAACTCTCCGCGCTCAACACGCAGCAGTCTCAAACGGCCAAAAACGCGCTCAGCGACGCCACAACAAACGAATCCGACAAGCTGACCAATGCTTCGACCAGCAATTTTACGACAACGTTCAGCAAAGCTCAGGTGATTGAGCTGACGGCGCCTTCCGTAGTCGGCATCGACACCTACTACACCGCCAGTGGCTATGGCCTCCCCTTTGGCAATGGCAACAACACCAATGGCGCCGACGGCAACAGCCAACAGGTGCAAGCGGGCAGCGGCAGCGGCATAATTTTGACCAGCGACGGTTATATCGTCACCTGCAAGCATGTGGTGGACGGTGCCGAGACGATTAAGGTTATTCTCAACGATGAATCGGAACACGAAGCAAAGTTGGTCGGTTCGGATTCGCGCAGCGACCTTGCCGTTCTCAAAATTGACGCAACAAACCTCAGCCCCGCAACGCTTGGCGATTCCGATATGCTCACGGTTGGCGAGGACGTCATCGCCATCGGCAACCCGCTCGGCGAACTGCGTGGAACGGCGACCAGTGGTATCATCAGCGCGCTCAGCCGCGAAGTAACGGTGGAAAACACGCAGATGAAGCTGATTCAGACGGATGCAGCCATCAGCCCGGGTAACTCCGGCGGCGGTCTCTTCAACGCCAGCGGCTCACTGGTCGGCATCGTCAACGCAAAAGCCAGCTCGAACAACGCGGAAGGCCTCGGCTTCGCGATTCCTGTGAGCAGCGTAAAGACCATCATCTCCAACCTCATCGACCACGGCTACGTGCTCGGCAGAGCATATCTCGGCGTTTACACGCAGGATGTCACTCTCTCCTCCGGCACCAACGACTGGGGCAACAGCATGTTTGGCAATTTCTTTGGCGGCGGCACCAGCTGTGTTCAGATTGCGCAGATTGTAGCCGACAGTGCGGCGGCAAACGCAGGACTCAAGGTTGGCGATCTGATTCTGAAGGTGGATGATACGGAAATTTCCTCCAATACGGCGCTTGCCTCCGTCATCAGCGGCTATAACTCCGGCGACACCGCAACGCTGACCATTCAACGCGACGGCAAGGAGCAAACCATATCCGTCACCTTCGGCGAATACAAGCCCGCAGAACAGTAACACCCGGTCATCCCGTCCTATAATTCATTTGGACGATGACATAGCGGCCCGGCGGGTCCCCTCCTGCCGAGGTTTCCACCCCCCGTACCTTATGCGCGCGAATCATCCATCCCCCCCGGAGGGTTCGCGCGCGGGGGATTTGCATCCTCCGCTGCTCGCTCCTTTTTTTCTTCAGAGCAGGCAGCTTGCTATAACAAATCAGCCGTTCGCAGTTGCAAACGGCTGATTTGTTTATTTGGAAGGATCAAATCGTGTATGCGGCAAGCACCTCGCCGACATAGAGCACATGCGGATCCCCATCCGGCAGCGCCTGATTGCTGCCGTAGTTTCTCTTGCGAATCTCGGGGTCCAACGTGTCTAAATCCAGCAATTGCTTTTGCACCACGCGGCATTCAAATACGATTTGGCACTCCGCAACGCCATCCGCGCTACCTGCGCGGGCTGGTAACCGCGTCAAGCCGGACTGCTTTTCTTTGTCCACATCCCTGCCGGAGCGGCTGCCGCAGAAGGCAATCTCCTTAGAGAGCTCCTTTGCGTGCGGTACGCTGACGGTAAACACCTCCGCCTGTTCCATTAGCCCGTAGGTATAGCGGCTCTTTCGAACCAGAACGGTTAAGACAGGCTTTGACCAGACTACGCCAAACTGTGCCCAGCCGATGGTCATCGGATTCCAAACCGATCCGCCAGCCGTTAAAAATGCACCGCGAGGAAGCTGCTCCGCCGCCTCCGGTACCAGTTGAAACATCTCTTTGATCTGCATATCTGCCCTCCTGTTTAGCTTGTTCTGTCCTCATCTGAGCAACACCAATTTGTTTTTTTGTTTTGCCGGATCAGTCATCTCTATAAAGATTTCTTCCGTCATCGCCACAATATATCAAAGGCACTCGTTAAACTGCCTAATCAGTCATCTCCATAGAGATAAGAAATCTGTTTTTCTTTCTTCTTCTCCGGGAATATCTCCAGCTCAAATTTGTCAAATGATACGCTCTCGATAAAGTCGGACTGCGCAAATACCGTTCGGTTAAAGCGCGCAAGCTCCTGCACATGTTTATCCAGCAATACGGGGCAGGCAAGATCCAGCGGCTTCGTAAGTTCCGCCAAAATCCGATTCCAGCCCTCAGCATCCGAAGGCCGCGCGGGAAATTCCCGCACGGCCTCGTTGATGATCTTATGATGTTTGAGTATCTTAGCCCAAATCTTCACGTGTTATTTGTTCCAGATGAACCAGCCCCAGATGAACGGGGTCTTGCCATCGGTGTAGAGTCCCTTGAGCGTTCCGGCAATCTGCTTCTTGTCCTTCACGTCCGAGGAGTTGATGGTCGACTTCGCGCTGCGGTTGGCAACGATGACCTCGGTGTCGTTGGAGAGCTTCACGCGGAAGATGGTATACGGGTCAGCCGAGATAATCTCGGTGATCTTGCCGGTGAAGACGAAGTCTCCGCTGGTGACCGATCCGCCTACGATCTTGTCGTAGCTCTTCGTGAGGTCGGCTGCTGCCTTCTTAAACGCACTGGACGAGCCCGACGGCGGACGCTCCACCGTTACATTAGCCGTTCCGTCATAGTAGCCCGTGAGTTTACCTACGAGACTAACATCATACGCGCCAACCTTGGCGATGGAGACGACCAGAGAGAAGGTTCCCGTTTCGGAAACAACCGCCTGACCGAACGTAACATCCGCGGACGGGCACGTTGCGGTAATGACTGCGCCAGGCGTCGCGGTACCGGTCAGGGTAACGCTGCCCTCCGCAGAGGAGAGTCCCGCGAGGTCGTTGGTTACCGTGAACGACATGGTCTGCATAACATACGGCTCAACGGTGATGACCTTACGTGCGGTGACACAGTTGTTCTTGCGCGCCTCAATGGTGATGGTCTCCGTGCCGCCGGTCGGGGTGGCCGTATCCGTTGCAGCGCCGGTTTCATCCGTTACCGCGGGGACTTCTGTCGCCTCTGTTGCTTCGGGTTCTTCCAGCGAACCTTCCGGAGACGTGCTCGGAGAGGTGCTCGGAGCAGCGCTCGCATCCGGAGATGCAGAGGGATCCGGCGTTGCGGAAGGATCCGTGCTTGCTACCGGCGCTTCGGTCGGCGCGGCAATCATCGGAGCCGCCTTTGGTGTATAGCTCGCGGTGAACAGGCCGGTGCTGTCTACAAATACCTGTTCGTCGTTGACGAACACGGCGATCTCACCGTCATAGTTGTTTACCTGACCCATGATCGCGATCGGACTGTTGTCAAAGGTCGCATTCACGGTGTCCGCGGCGGGTTCGGTTACGGTCATGGAAAGCGTGGGTACGTTTACCGTGATATCCGGAACCGTAAGCTGCTGGGTCGTCCCATCCGGCGCAATCACCTGAATGTTCGGCGTAATGGTGACCACTTCAGTGTCCACCGGCGCGTTGGGCATGAATACTTCACGTGCGATGCGCAGGATGACGTGGTTGTTGGAAGGAACCGTGGTGGTGTCCTGCTTCAGCGTTGCGTCCGTGATGATGCGGATGCTGCTGCCCGTCGGCGCGTAGATGTCTATATCAAAATAGACTTCGCTCGTCGTCGGGTCGGTGTATTCGCTGATGGACGCGGTGTACATCTGGCTCTCCGGATCAGCGGTTGCGCTGGCGTCCGGCGCGTCAACATCCTCGGTGCCGTTCTTGTTAAATACGGTGCCGATGGAGGCAAACATCTTGCCAAAGTCGCCGTCAAAGTTCTTCTTGGCAATATACATGCCGAAGATCGCGATAAGGGCCAGCAGCAGTACGATTAAGCCCCAGAAGAGAATGGTCGTGCCTTTCGCGCGCTTCGGCGGCTGGTCGTCATATTCCTCTTCGTCATAGCCATCTTCATCATCGTACTCGTCGAGGTCATCCTGCTCGTCGCGGCGGGCCATCTTGCCGCCGCGCTTTGCGGGCTTGCTCGGCTTGTAGTCCTCTTCGTCCTCGTCGTCATAGTCGTCATCGTCTTCGTCGTCAAAGTCGGTGGCGGAATAGGTCGCACGAGAGGGAGCCGGCGCAGGCGCGGGCTTTGCCGCGGGGCGCGCGCTCACAGCAGCGGGAGCGGGCTCCCCTGCAACGCGTTGTCCGCAATAAGCGCAAAACGGCGCATCCGAAACGATCGGCTTGCCACAATGCGGGCAGGTCGCAGCCGGTGCGCTTGCCACGGGACGCGGCGGAATGGTCGGGCGAAACGACCCCGAAGATGCGGGTGTATCGGAAACCGGCTTTTCCGGCGCGCCATTGTAGGCGCTCTTGGGCCAGGATGGCGCTTTCACAAACTCACGGGAAGGCCTTCCGTCCTCCGCCGCGCCTCTGACTTCCGCGCCGCTGGCGGTCGTATCATCCTCACGAAGCTTTGCGCCGCATTCTTTGCAAACGCTCAGGTTCTCCGCATTATACGAACCGCATTCTTTGCATACCATCTATCCACTTCCTCCATTCTGAAGCGAGAATCTTTCATATCGCATAGTCCATCCAATATAACGCAACCATTATACAACCCGAGTATGGCGAGTGCAAAGAACATTTCGTGAACTTTTGGCTAAATTAAGCGGGTGAACGATGCATGTATTCACGTTTTTCGAGTCAAAGCGTGCACATTTTACGTTTTAGGATCATTTTGGGCTCAAATAGTACCAAAGCCACGTGGAAAATCCCCGGTTTTGCTTGACAATATATTATCTATTATTTTATACTGCATAATAAATCAAACAGCATACAAACAGGCTATGACTGCGAAGAAGTAACGGGATGGTGCCTACCAGTGCACCGGAACGGACCCGAAAGAGAACTGCCGGATGGTGCAAGGCAGCCGGGAACACCCGCGAATACGCGCAACCAGCCGCCGCCTGAACAAACATGATGGTACGCCGGATTGTTTTAAAGTAGGGATTTGCCGGGCTTCCTCCCGTTATCAAGGGCAGGGTATCGAACAGGTGATTTTTTCGCAAGCTCCGTACCCGTAGAGGCCGCTTCCCGTGAGGGTACGGCAAACCGAGGTGGTACCGCGATATACAATCGCCCTCTTGCAAGAACTGCAAGGGGCGTTTTTTTGTGCCCTGCAGATCACTAGGAAAATCTGCGCTCTTTAGCCTATCCGCGCATGAGTGCTCATTTTAGAAAAAAACAAAGATATATTGGAGGAAACCAAGACTATGGGCGAAGTAAAACTCTTTTCGGGCGAGAAGCTCCCCCTTGAAATGCACAAGGTGCGCGTAGTGCAAAAACTTAACCTCCTGCCTGTGGAAGCGCGGCAGAAGGCGATGGCCGAAGCGGGCAACAACACATTTCTGCTGCGCAACGAGGATGTCTTTTTGGACATGCTCACCGACAGCGGTGTAAACGCCATGAGCGACAAGCAGACAGCCGCGATGATGACCGCGGACGACAGCTACGCCGGCAGCGCAACCTACTATCGTCTGGAGTCCAAGATCGGCGAGCTGTTCGGCACGAAATATTTCCTCCCCGCCCATCAGGGACGCGCCTGCGAGAGCATCATTGCCGAGTCGTTCGTTAAGCCCGGCAGCGTGGTGCCGATGAATTTCCACTTCACCACCGCTAAGGCGCACATCACGCGCGTTGGCGGACGCGTCGAGGAGATCGTCATCGACGAGGGTCTCAATCCCGAGAGCGACTACCCCTTCAAGGGCAACATCGATCTGGATAAACTCAACGAATGCATCGCGCGCAACGGCGCTCAAAACATTGCATTTATCCGTATAGAAGCGGGTACGAACCTCATCGGCGGTCAGCCATTCTCGCTGGAGAACATGACCGATGTGGCGAAGATTGCGCGGGCAAACGGCATCATGGTCGTACTGGACGCAAGCCTCATGCAAGACAACCTGCACTTTATCAAAACGCGTGAAGCCGCCTGTAGGGATATGAGCATCCGCGAGATTACGCGTGCCCTCTGCGCCAATGCCGATGTCATCTATTTCTCCGCCCGCAAACTCGGTTTCGCGCGCGGCGGCGGCATGGCGATGAATAACAAAGCCTATTACGAGCGCATGAAGGACTTTATCCCGCTGTTTGAGGGATTTTTGACCTATGGCGGCATGAGCGTACGCGAGATGGAGGCAATGACCGTTGGTCTGGAAGAGACCATGGACGAAACCGTAATTTCGCAGGGTCCGCAGTTTATCGAGTTTATGGCGGCAGAGCTCATCAAGCGCGGCGTTCCGGTCGTTACCCCGGCGGGCGGCCTTGGCTGCCACATCAACGCGAGAAAGTTCCTCTCGCATTTGGATGACCACGTCTACCCCGCGGCAGCCCTCGCAACGGCGGTATATATCGCAGGCGGCGTACGTGGTATGGAGCGTGGAACGCTGTCTGAGCAGCGTGAGCCGGACGGGACGGAGCCCATCGCAAGCATGGAACTGCTGCGCCTTGCGCTCCCGCGCCGTGTGTTCACCATGAGTCAGATTCTCTACGCTGTGGATCGCATCAGCTGGCTGTATGAAAACCGCGAGCTCGTCGGCGGTTTGAACTTTGTAGAGGAGCCCGCAAC
>JAEWYV010000128.1 GCA_023458615.1 Bacillota bacterium | reverse complement strand
CGTTGGCAGGAGGATCCAGCGGTTCAACACGCCAAGCCGCGTTGATCGCCTCGGTGGCCTTTGCCTCTGCCTCGGTTTTGATGACGGCGACTTTTGCGGATATCCCACCATCGTCAAGCAAGGTGTTTTCGCCCGTCTCGCTGTTGTAGGTTATGGTCACATCGGCTGTTTGCCGCGGGGTATTCGACAAATCAATCTCCGAAATTCCTTCGGTTGAGAGTTTGGCTGAGAGTGCATCGCCGTAAAACTGCTGGTTAAACGAAGCAATATAAGCCGCTCGCAACGCATCATATACGGCATCCGGCGCAGGGAAGGAGATGCTTGCCATATAGCTTCCGTCGCCGTTCTCTGTTATGTGATCAATTGCGATGAGCCGCGCATATTCAATGCCGCCAAATGACTCGGCTAGCAGGTTTGAGAGCACGGTGGAGATTTGCAGGAGCCGATAGTTCGACTGATAGGCTGTGTTTTGCTCGAGCACATCAGAAACAAGCGCCTCAACCGCGTTTTGAATGGTGAGCTTGCTCTGGCTCGTCAGGTGCGCTGACCAGCCGTCCTTTCCGTTTTCGACGGAGAAGGTAATCGGAATCTGAACAAAGCTGGCTACGGGATGATTTACTGCGTATTGCTCGAGAGCCTGACGAAGCGCAAGCGCAGATTGTTTTTGATAGACCGCGACACCCCCTGTAGCAAGATTGGGTTCTGGCGGGGTAAAGTTGATAGAAGAAGCGTCGATCATGGGATAGTCCGGTATTTCCGCAAGAATGGTATAGTCTGTCGGATTTTTTCCGGAATCGGATGTGGATGCCTGTTCCTTCACCTGCGTGTTCAGATCCCGCACTTGAATGTAATAATCTGAATACGCAACAATTGCGTCCGTAATGGCTTTGACAGGCCCGCTTGACCCGGCGCAGCCGGTGAAAACAAGCAGAAAAGCCAATAGGACGGGGATATATATGTGGCGAAGGTTGTTTCTCATTTGGACTCGTTCCTTTCGGGGAAAGACATTTAACACAATAATATTATTACATAATTATTGCACTTTCGCATGGTTTATTCACACGTAAACTGTAACATGTAAAACACATTTCGTCAAATGGGAGTCAGTTGTACAACGAAATGAAAAGAGAGAGTGGGATAAACCACTCTCTCTGTCATCTTGCGATGAATTACTTCGCGTCAACCTTCGCCATGTGCGAAATGAGGTCGAGCACTTTGTTGGAATAACCCCACTCATTGTCATACCAGGCGACGAGCTTGACGAAGTTGTCGTTCAGGCTGATGCCGGCTTTGGCGTCGAAGATGGAGGTACGCGGATCGGTGTAGAAGTCCGAAGAGACCACTTCATCCTCGGTGTAACCGATGATGCCGGCCCATTCCGGTGCTTCGGAGGCGGCCTTCATGACGGCTTTGATCTGGTCATAGGTCGCGGGCTTCTCGAGACGGACGGTCAGGTCGACGACGGAGACATCCGGCGTCGGCACGCGCAGCGACATGCCGGTGAGCTTGCCGTTGAGCGAGGGGATGACCTTACCGACGGCCTTCGCGGCGCCGGTGGAGCTGGGGATGATGTTGTGCGCTGCCGCACGGCCGCCGCGCCAATCCTTCTTGGAAGGACCGTCAACGGTCTTCTGCGTCGCGGTGATGGAGTGAACGGTCGTCATGAGGCCTTCGATGATGCCGAAGTTGTCATGGATGACCTTCGCCAGAGGCGCGAGGCAGTTGGTGGTGCAGGAAGCGTTGGAAACAACGTTCATGTCCTTGGTGTACTTGTCCTGGTTGACGCCCATGACAAACATCGGGGCATCCGCAGACGGAGCGGAGATGACGACCTTCTTGGCGCCGCCCACAAAGTGTGCGCTGGCCTTGTCGGTGGTGGTGAAGATACCGGTGGACTCGACGACGTATTCTGCGCCGGCATCTTTCCACGGGATCTCGTTTGCGTTCATGCAGGCGTAAACAGCGGTTTCTTCGCCGTTGACAACGAGCTTGCCGTCCTTGATGGAGATGTCGCCCTTGAACTGGCCATGCACGGTGTCATAACGGAGCATGTATACCATGTAATCCAGGTCGATGAACGGATCGTTGACTGCAACGACTGCGATGTCGGGATTGGCTGCGGCTGCACGGAAGACCAAGCGGCCGATACGGCCAAAGCCATTGATGCCTACTTTAATTGCCATATCTATGTTCTCCTTTATTGATATACGTGGTGATTCGGGTTTACAGCGTATAGACCAAAATTCAGTTGATATTCAGTATTAGAATACGCTGCACTTGATCCTTTTCCGCTTATTAAGCCCAAAGTATTGTACAATATTCAAGCTATATCCGCAAGAAAAACCTTTCTTAGCCTGCCTAAAAAACACTTGTGTTCGATAAAACAATATCGACTTGCAGCGGCAGGCGCGGCTTACTCAGTCAAGATTGTGCTTTTCCGCGACAATGTAGAGCGGACGACCCTTCAGTTCGTCATACATGCGCCCAAGATACATGCCCTGCAGACCCATGAAGAACAGCGTCAGACCCTGAATGAGCAGAATTGCATCCGCGGCCCAGAGCCAGCCTGCAACGCCAGAGACGATTGCGACTACGATAAGGGCGAGAAGACCGAGTCCTGCGAGAATGCAGAGGCCGATTCCGAACTGCATTGGCAGCGTGAGGGGCTTGTCGGAAAATCCGGTGATTCCGTCGCTAGCAAGCCGGAGCATTTTTTTGAGTGTATATTTTGTCTGCCCGGCAAAGCGCTCCTGCCGCTCGTATTCAATCGGAACGGCGTTGAAGCCCATCCAGGCGGACATGCCACGCAGGAAACGGTTGTGCTCGCGCATCTGTAAGAACAGATCAGCAACATTGCGCCCGATGAGGCGGAAATCGCCCGTGTCGAGCGGGATGGGGTATGCGCTCATCCAAGAGAGCAAGCGGTAATACATACTTGCCGTAATCTTTTTAAAGAGCGTTTCGCCCTTCCTCTTGAGGCGTTTGCCGTAGACGATATCCGCGCCGTCTTCCCACATCTTAACCATCTGCGGAATGAGCTCCGGCGGGTCCTGCAAATCGACATCAATGATGATCAGTGCATCACCCTTTGCGGCATCCATGCCGCAGGTAACGGCGAGTTGATGACCGAAGTTGCGGGAGAACGAGAGCACCTTAACCTGCTTGTGATCGGCCGCGAGCTCGCGCAGCTGATTCAGCGTGCCGTCCCGGCTGCCGTCGTTGACGTAGATAATTTCATACGCATATCCGGTGCTTTGCATTGCCGCATCCATGCGAGCGAACGAATCCTTGAGCACCTCCTGCTCGTTGAAAACGGGAATAACCAGCGATAGCATGCTCTTCTTGTTGGAATCCATCGGTAACATCCTCCCAATACGGTCCTGCTGGCGCGGGGCCTGAATCGTTTCCTTCTCAGGCACTAGTATAGACCAAAGAACGCAGAATGACAATCTCACCAATGACGAATGTGCGGATAAAAGCGTAGCAAAGCGGAATCACAACGCGCGAAAAGCCGCAAATCCGCCGCCTTTTTAAGAGCACACAGGAATTTTTCGTTGCAAATTAATCGTCTTGTGATAGAATACGTATCGAAGAATCGATACCAGATCCAACCGATCAAGAAAAGGAGATCATACATTATGCCTATCGTAACCACCAAAAAGATGTTTGCGGACGCATATGCCGGCGGATATGCCATCGGCGCGTTCAACGTGAACAACATGGAAATCATTCAGGGCATCACCGAGGCCGCCAAGGAACTCAAAGCTCCGCTGATCCTGCAGGTCAGTTCCGGCGCGCGCAAATATGCCAACCATACCTATCTGATGAAGCTCATCGAAGCCGCCTGCATCGAGACGGATCTGCCCATCGCGGTTCACCTTGACCACGGCGATACGTTCGAACTCTGCAAAAGCTGCATCGACGGCGGATTCTCCTCTGTCATGATCGACGGATCGCACCACGGCTATGAAGAGAACGTCAAGCTTACCCGTCAGGTTGTTGAGTATGCCCATGACCACGGCGTGGTTGTGGAAGGCGAACTCGGCCGTCTCGAAGGCGTTGAGGACGACGTTAAGGTCGCCGCAGGCGAGGGCAGCTATACCGATCCCGATCAGGTGCAGGATTTCGTGAACCGCACCGGCGTGGACTCGCTGGCAATCGCCATCGGCACCAGCCACGGCGCGTACAAGTTCAAGCCCGGCACCAAGCCGCAGCTCCGATTTGACATTCTCGAAGAAGTCGAAAAGCGTCTGCCCGGATTCCCGATCGTTCTCCACGGCGCCAGCAGCGTTATCCCGGAGTTCGTGAAGATGATCAACGAAAACGGCGGCAACATGCCGGACGCGATCGGCATTCCGGAAGAGATGCTGCGTGAGGCAGCGCGTCTCGCGGTCTGCAAGATCAACATCGATAGCGACCTGCGTCTTGCCATGACGGCGACGATCCGCAAGTATTTCAACGACAATCCCTCGCACTTTGACCCCCGCCAGTATCTCGCTCCGGCGCGTCTGGCCATCAAGAACATGGTCTCCCACAAGATCACGACCGTGCTCGGCTGCGACGGAAAAGCGTAAG
>JAEWYV010000127.1 GCA_023458615.1 Bacillota bacterium | reverse complement strand
TTCCTGAAACAAAGCCGACAGATTCTTTAGATTCTCATAGGCTTCGACGATCTCAATTTGCATGTGATACCTCATAGATGCAAAGGGCAATGATCACGTTTTATCGATCCAGTTTTCCGAGTTCCTCACGTAGCATGGCATAGATGCAGTCATCTGCCCACTTGCCTTGTATCCAATAACTCTTGATGTGGTGCGCTTCCTTGCGAAAGCCAAGCCGCTCCAAGAGTCGTATGGAGGCATGATTGTCCGGATCGACCGATGCGATGATTCGATGCGTATTCCATCGTGTAAACGCCTCATGGACGATAGCGCGGACGGCCTCGGTTGCATACCCCATTCCCTGAAACATGGGAGAGAGCGTGTAGCCGAGTTCCAGTTGGTCATGCGCCATCGTATGGAGACCAATGTCGCCAATCAATAAACCGTCCGGCAGACAGATTGCAAGTTGATACCATGCATCTAGCGTGCCGAAGGAGGCGGACTCGTTTTCCAAAAGGAACGCCTGCACCTCTTTCATCGTTGCCGGCTGCCAGGATTGGAACAGGCCAACCTCCGGCAGGGAGCGGTAGGAAAAAAATTCCTTTGCATCCGCTTGGATGAGCGGCCTTAACAGCAGGCGCTCTGTTTTGATTGGAAAATGCTGCTCCATACATCACCTCATCGTGCGAAGTAGAGACAAAAAGAGCAAACCTTCACTCATTGATTGCTTCAATACCAAGGCGCTTTAACTCAGCCAGATGATTTAGCATGGCTTGCAGTGCTTCCGGCGCATGTCCCGACCATTCCGCCAGTTCTCCAACAACGCGAAGAGGCGCCTTGGTGCGATAGGATCGGGTGGGGTTGCCCGGGAAACGTTTGTCGGTCAAGTTCGGATCATTTTCAAATGCCCCGGTTGGCTCAACGATGAAAATCCGCCCCTGCCCGTCACCCTGCGCCAACTCCGCACCCCAAACCGCGGCGTCTATGGTTGCGGTCATATAGAGAAAATTGGCCTTCTTATCGCTATAGTTGGAGAAAAAGCCGATCTCCAGTCGATCGCCCGGCTTTAAATCCGCCTTAGTACCGTGGTAAAACGGCCCGGCATCCAGCGTGTAGTCTGGCAGGTTCATTTGAATTTCGTTGGGTTTTTGTTCGGACATGGAGCCATTCTCCTTGCGCAAAAATTTTCAGGAATTCGCCAAAAAGCTCTGCAATCTTGCGGTTTTGGGATTACCGAAGAGCTCCTCCGGCTTGCCTTCCTCCAAGATATTTCCGTCCGCCATGAAGAGTACACGGCTGGAGACCTGCCGTGCAAAGTTCATTTCATGGGTTACGAGAATCATGGTGCGCCCAAGCTCCGCGAGGCGGCGAATGGTTGCGAGCACCTCGGCGGAGAGCTCTGGGTCCAGCGCACTGGTTGGCTCGTCAAAGCAGAGAATCTCTGGGTTCAGCGCGAGCGCGCGCGCGATGGCGACGCGCTGCTGCTGCCCGCCGGAGAGCTGATAGGGGTAGTGATTCGCCTTGTCGCTCAGGTTTACCTCGGCAAGCAACGCCTCCGCGCGGTCGCTGATGTCTTGCAAAATTTCACGTTTGTTGGCGCGATAATCCTTTCGCTCCCGCGCGTGCAGCTCCATGGCGAGCGTGATGTTTCGCTTTGCCGTATACTGCGGGAAGAGATGGAACGACTGAAACACCAGCCCGAAATGCAGGCGCTTATGGCGCAGCAGCTTCTCCTGTTTGGTTACGGGGTCGTCTGCGTCAAATAGTGTTTCGCCGTTGACGAGGATGCGCCCGACATCCGGTTGCTCCAAAAAGTTCAGGCACCGGAGCAGGGTTGTTTTCCCGCTGCCGGAGGAGCCGATGATAGAGACCACTTCGCCCGGAGCCAGCGAGAAATTGATATCGCTGAGCACCTCCGCGCTGCCGAATCGTTTTGCCAAATGTTGTACATCTAAAATATGCTGCATATACTTACACCTTGATATAGTCGAGCTTTTTTTCCAGCGCATGGAACAGAAGCGTCAATGCGCCGCAGAAGATCAGGTAAAATGCGCCGGAATAGAACAGGGGCCAGAGCAACGCCTGTGTCTTGATAAAGGCGGAGGCCTCCATGATCAGCTCGCGGACGGCGATGATGCGGGCTAGCGAGGTGTCCTTCACCAGCGTGATGACCTCGTTGCTCATGGGTGCCAGAATGCGCTTGATGACCTGCGGCAACGCGATGCGAAAGAAGATTTGCCCCTTCTTAAGACCGAGCACCTGGCCTGCCTCAAACTGACCGCGCGGAATGCCTTCGATGCCGCCGCGATAGATTTCCGAAAAATAGGCGGCATAGTTGATGACAAAGGCGACGACCACGGCACTCATGCGCGGGAGCGACGCGGACATGCCGAGCAGGTCGGGGCCATAGAATACAATGATGACTTGCAGCATCAGCGGCGTGCCGCGAATGACCCAGACAAACCCGCGCGAGAGTAACCGGAGCGGCTGAAAGCGACTCATGGAGCACAGCGCGATGGGCAACCCAAGCGGGATTGCCAAGAGCAGGGTGATGGCAAAGATGAAAAATGTTGTGCCGAAGCCCTCCAGGAGCTTCAGCGAAACAATGGTGAATGTCGTCATGCGGCGGGGTTCCCCTTACACTAAAATAACAGTGCTGATTCAAAGACCGGATAGAAGAAAAAATGATTGCGGGAGGGGATGCCTCCCGCAATCATTCTATCGTATTTTGCGTTGCGATGAAACGAATATTCGCAGTTTTGCAGGAATTCTCTCAACAATAAGCGCGTTTCTGCCGATTACTTGATCAGAAGATCGGTCAGGTCATATTTCTCTGCGATGGCGGCGATGGTTCCGTCTGCCGTCAGGGCGGCGATGGCCTCGTCCACCTTGGCTTTTGCGCTGCTGCCAACGCGGAAGCCGATGGCATACTCTTCATCCAGCATGTCGATGGGCGCAATGGAAAGGTCGCTGTAATCCGTGCCATCGCCCGTCATGGCCTTTGCCATGGTGAGGTCGATGACGGCGGCGGCTGCCTTGCCGGTCTTGACCTCAAGCAAGGCGTCGCTCTGCGCCTGCACTTCGATGAACTCGGAATCCGCGAGGTTGGCTGCAATGGCTGCCGCGCCCGCGCTGCCCGCTTCGGCAACGACGACTGCGCCGGCTAAGCTTGCGGCATCGGAATATTTCGCTGCGTCAGCCGTGCGGATGACGACCACC
>JAEWYV010000126.1 GCA_023458615.1 Bacillota bacterium | reverse complement strand
AACTGCTTGTAATCGTCAATATCCAGCACGGCGCAGGCCAAGCTGCGCTTACTTTCCTCGCACTCAACAACCACAAGATCATAGCGGTCAAACAGCATGCGCCGATTCATCAGCCCGGTGAGTTCGTCCGTCGTTGCGGTATGATACAAGGCAAAGTTTGCCTTTTGCAGGTTGCTTTTGGCAATGATATTTTCCAGCGCCAGATGCGCCTGATGATAGGAGATAAACAGCCCAACCGAGATGGACAGGAGCGTATACATCGCATCAAGCTGCCAGTGCTGCGTCGATTTTGTCGTACTGCCGACAATGAGAAACAGCCCTGCAAAGGGAATCACCGTCAACGCATTTTGAACAGGCGGGATATCAAAGGAGATTTGCACCAGAAGAAACATCCAAACCGGGAGAACGCCCAGCTCATCCCCGGACATCAGCGTGCCGGAAAGAATTCCGCAAAGATACATGACGACTGAGATCAGATAGACAAGCGACTTTGCGCCGCGGATCGGTCCCGCTGAGACGCTGCGCAGTAGATTGGCGGTATAGGAATAGAGGGTGAGTACAAAAGCGGAGGCCACCACAACGGCGACCACGCGGTCCGGCTGTCGCAGCACCGCGCCGTAGAAAATCACGAGTATATCAAACAATGCCAACGCCAGCACACACATGCGCTTCAGCGTTACTAGATTGGTTCGATCAGTCTCCGTACGGTATCGCTGAATGACATCTCGGTCATACCCAAGATATCTCCAGCGCTGAAACGCCTGGAATATCCGCTTAAACAATAGCCCGGCCCACTTCATTCGCTTCTTGTCAGCCTCCTAAGGATGCTGTTACACGGAAGAATCCCCAAACATGCAGTTTTGCATGGGGGATTCCTAACATGATTTCATACAATGTAATAGTATAGTAATAGATCGGCAAAAATAGCAAGAGGTATTTCTATGATAATTCGTCATAAATTGGGAATTTTCGCAAGAATTTTAGCGACTCAACACCGTTTGCATCGCGCGAAGGCGTGCTCACCGCAAGAAAATAATTGTTACATTGCAACGTATAAAAAATTAAAGCAGTCGTTTCCTGCGAAAGAAGATGAAGCTTACAACAACGACCAGCACGCTTAAAATAATCACCGCCGGATAGCCAAAGCGACTGGTCAGCTCCGGCATAAACTTAAAGTTCATGCCATACCAGCCGACGATGAGCGTTAGGGGCATAAACACCGTCGTCACCACTGTGAAAACCTTCATGATGCGGTTTGCGCTGTAGTCCAGCGCAGCCATATATGCCTCGCGTACCTGCACGAGACTATCACGCAAAAGCTGCGCGTTTGCCGAGAGTCGCGCGACCTTATCCCGCACGACTCGAAAATGATAGAGATTCTTGGGGATAAACAGATCCGCCTCATTCTCCAGCATCGCGTCAAAAAGATCCAGCAGTTGCTCATAATAGTTGCGAATGATGAGCAGCCGCCGCCGGAGCGAAAGGATTTCACTATTGAAATTCTTGCCCGTGGTGTTGGTTTCAATCTGCGCTTCCATCGCCGCAACGCGGTCGTCAAACTCCTCCAGATCACTTCCGTCGTGGCTCAGCAGCCGCTCAAAAAACACGCTGATCAGTCGCTCCAGCGCAACGGTCTTTGGGCTTAGTCTGCGCACCGCCTCCGCCAGTGCGAGCGGGATGCTCTCGTCATCATCCCGCAGGGAGACGAGCAGCATCAAATTCTTTTTTACAAACAGGCCAACGCGATCCTTCGCGCCGTAGATGTTGGAAATTTCACGCACAGAGACAATCGCAAACAGGTGACCGTCGGACATGTCCACCGCGGAGCGAAAGCGCCCCTCCGGCTTTTCGCATTCCTCCAGCATCTGCGCACCAAACCCGATGCGCGCACCGAGGCTGCCCCTCAAATCGTCCAGCGCGGCAACGCCGGCTGTGAGGCGGTTATCATCCAGTTGCTCCGGCTCTATCTGCCGCAGGATATCGGAAAACTCATATAGCATATTGCAATTTCCCTCTTGCTCTATTTTATGCGTGTCAGCAATGCACATAGATTATGCGTAGATGATATGCCCATACTGCCATGTGGTCAAGTCTTTCGTGGTTATGGTATACTGGCTGTAATACCACGGCTTGGAGGAGACAACTATGGCACAAACAGATCGGTTCATCCGAATCTATACGAAGGGCTTTGCAAGCAGCAACGAAATCTGGGTCGATCGCGAAACCGGGGTGAATTACCTGTTTCATTCGTCCGGCTATGCTGGCGGACTCACGCCGCTGCTGGACAAAGATGGCAAACCCATCATCACCGACGCATATACGTTGGAGCATACCTACGGGCGTTAAGTAGCGCTCCATTGGTTGCACGCAATCAGACGGCACATAGAAGCGGCGTTTGCCCGCTTCTTTTTCTATTCCCGCACCAGCTCCAGCCGGTAGATCACGGGGCGCACCCCGTCCGTACAGCAGAGGATGCGCGTGCCGCCGTCGCGATACCAGGTGTTCTCGTCCCCGCCCGCGCTGAGCGAGGATACTGTGCCGTAAAGGTCGATCCACGCCCAGGGGCAAAGCCCCTCCGGCTTTTCCGCGCCGCCGGTGTAGACAAACACATCTCCCTCGTTTTGCAGCGGGCACGGGCCGACGCTTGCCCCCTCGCTGAGATAGGCTTCCGCCAGATCGGGATAAAACTCCCGCTTGAGTACCGTAATGCGTACGCTGTTCATGCTTGATTCTCCCCTCATCTGCTTGCGCCGTGTTCCGTGCTGTATCTGACTATTTCCCCAGTATATGCGCAGAAAACCGCCCGTAACCACCCGCAATCAGGCTTATTCACCCAGTATCTGCACAGAAAACCGCCGCGCGCGCGGCCCGTCGAATTCACAAAAGTAAACGCCCTGCCACGTGCCGAGCAGCAGTTTTTCGCCGCGGATGGGAATCGTCGCGCTGCTGCCAATCGTGCTTGCCTTCAGGTGCGCCGCGCTGTTGCCCTCGGCATGGCGAAACTCCGCTCGGTCGGGATAGGTCTTCTCCAGCGCGAGAATGAGATCCCGCACCACGTCCGGATCGGCGTTTTCGTTGATCGTGATGCCCGCCGTCGTATGCGGGCAGTAGACCACGCAAATGCCGTCCTGAATCCCGCTTTCGCGCAGGGCTTCCCGCGCGCGAGATGTAATGTCCGTCCAGTTGTTTTGCCCCGTTGGCAGCGTAAATTCGCGCAGCATCGTTTCCCCTCCCGCAGCATGTGTTTTCACGCAATAGTATACCACGGGGACGGCCTCAATCCCGCGTGAATATGCGT
>JAEWYV010000125.1 GCA_023458615.1 Bacillota bacterium | reverse complement strand
TCTTCTTCCCAGTTTTTCATGAAGACGCCAACCACATCATGCCCCTGCTGTTTGAGGAGCAGTGCTGCGACCGCACTATCCACGCCGCCGGACATGCCAACCACGACATGACCGGTATGGAGTTGGTTCATTGGTCTCTTGCCTCGTTTCTATCGAAGCGATCAAAGCCTGTGTATGCGTTATTCGGCAAGAACGGTGGTGAGCATATAGCCCTCGTCCTCCAAAACCGCGCCGGCAGTCTTAAGTACCGTTCCAGGCGACATATCTGTCTTGATCTTGGCGTTCTCCATCTCGACAGACACCACCTCGAAGCCGGATTCCTTCAGGATTCTGGTCACCTTGCTCACGCAATGCGTGCAGCCCATGCCGTCAATTTTCAGCCGATATGTGTTCATAGAAGACACCTCCTCTTGTAGATATCGTATTCTACCATGGTATCGATGCTTCGTTCGATGACTTTATCACATTGGCGCTGTAGGTTTGACCACTTCGATTTTTTCCGTTTATAAGAATTCGACCCCGTCCGCTCGATTCCTTTTTTTGTGATTTCATTCCCTTCCTCAATTGGTGCCGCTCACCCCCTGCGCTCCTTGACAAACCAGCCGTTTTCCTGCGATAATATGCGGTGATTGACGACGAAGGAGCATTTTGTAACATGGCAGCTCAAACGGAGAAACCTTCCTGGTATACAATGGAACAGATCGTCTCGCTCTGCAAAGGGCGTGGCTTTGTCTATCCCGGCAGCGATATCTATGGCGGTCTTGCCAACAGCTGGGACTATGGCCCGCTCGGCGTGGAGTTTAAGAATAACATCAAACGCGCCTGGTGGAGAAAATTTGTGCAGGAGTCGCCCTATAACGTAGGCATGGACGCGGCGATTCTCATGAATCCCGAAACATGGGTTGCCAGCGGACACGTTGGCGGCTTTTCCGACCCGCTGATGGATTGCAAGAGCTGCCGTGCGCGTTTTCGCGCGGACAAGCTCATTGAGGACTATGTTGCCGCCAACGGGCTGGCGGATGTGCATCCCGATGGCTGGTCCAACGCGCAGATGGAAGAATACATCAAGGAAAAGGGTATCGTTTGCCCAGAGTGCGGCAAAACCGAATTCACCGGTATCCGCAAGTTTAATCTGATGTTCAAAACCTTTCAGGGCGTTACCGAAGATTCCGCGTCGGAGCTGTATCTGCGCCCTGAAACCGCACAGGGTATCTTTGTCAACTTCAAAAACGTACAGCGCACCACGCGAAAAAAACTGCCGTTTGGCATCGCGCAAATCGGCAAATCCTTCCGAAACGAAATTACGCCGGGCAACTTTATCTTCCGCATCCGTGAGTTTGAGCAGATGGAACTTGAGTTTTTCTGCACGCCGGGCACCGATCTGGAATGGTATGCCTACTGGAAAGATTATTGCCACAAGTTTCTCCTTGCCCTCGGCATGAAGGATGACGCCATCCGCCTGCGCGAGCATGAGAAGGAAGAACTCTCTCACTATAGTAAGGGCACCACGGATATCGAGTTCATGTTCCCATTCGGTTGGGGTGAACTCTGGGGCATTGCCGACCGTACGGATTTCGACCTCAAGAGCCACGCAGACCACAGCGGCGAGAATTTTGAGTATCTCGATCCCTACACCAACGAGAAATTCATTCCCTATTGCGTGGAGCCGTCCCTCGGCGCAGATCGCGTCGCGCTCGCGTTCCTCTGCAACGCCTATGAGGAACAGGAGTTGGAAGGCGGAGATGTCCGCACAGTGCTGCATCTGCATCCCGCGCTCGCGCCGTTTAAGTGCGCGGTGTTGCCGCTGAGCAAGAAGCTCAGCGAACAAGCGCAGGTCGTCTATGAAAAGCTCGCCAAGAAATTCATGGTGGACTTTGACGAGACGGGCTCCATCGGCAAGCGCTATCGCCGCGAGGATGAGATCGGAACCCCGTACTGCGTCACCGTAGACTTTGACACGGAGACCGACGGCTGCGTCACCGTACGCGACCGCGACACTATGGAGCAGGTTCGCCTACCCATCGACGAGCTAACCACCTATCTCGAGGCACGGCTCGACTTCTAAGATCGAATCCAACAAGCCCCCGCGTTTCAGCGCGGGGGCAATTGTTATCTCGTGAACGTTTTCTCATCATTTCAATCTTCAGACAGGAAACACTATGGCAGAGATTACAGGCGTCGTGAGCTCCATTATTTACCGGAACACCGAAAACGGCTGGACCGTGTTGGAGCTTGCCCTCGACGAGGGAGAAAAGCTCACCGTGGTCGGTGCGCTGCCGCTGGCGAGCACCGGCGAACGGCTGGAGCTCGTTGGCGACTATGCCTCGCACCCCAAATACGGCAGCCAGTTTAAGGCGGTCTCCTATCACACCGTCGCCCCTGCCACGCTCTCCGCCATCGAAACCTATCTCGGCAGCGGACTTATCAAAGGTGTTGGCGCGGCAACCGCGCGTGCGATTGTGGATGCCTTTGGCATGGAGACGCTCAGCGTACTGGATGAAGACCCTCTGCGTCTCTCAGAAATCCCCGGTATTGGGCCAAAGCGACGGGACATGATCCTTGCAAGTTACACAGAAAATCGCATGATGCGGGATATTCTGCTCTCGTTGGAGCCATACGGAGTTACGGTGAATCAAGCCTACAAGCTCTATAAAATTTACGGCGAGCTGTGCCTTGCCCGCATTGAGGAAGATCCGTATCAGATCATCAAGGATGTGGACGGCATCGGATTTGTTACGGCGGATAAGATTGCGCAGAACGTCGCCGGGTTTACTGCGGAGTCGGAATCCCGCCTCCGCGCGGGGCTTCTCTATGCGCTCTCCACTGCTGCCAACGAATACGGACACACCTATTTACCCAAAACCTCCCTGATCAACTACTCCGTCAAACTCCTTGGCGCACCGGAAGATCGGCTTAGTGACACGCTGGATATGCTGATTGCGCATGGCGAAGCGGTACAGCAATTTGTTGGCGAGACGGAAGCGGTGTTTCTCCCGTACTACGACCGCATGGAGACGTATATCGCCGAAAAATTGCTCAAGCTCGCGCAGCGCCCGGTGGAAAATCCGTTCTTTGACTTTGCGGCAATTCAGTCCGCGCAGAAGCTGGAACTCTCCGGTCAGCAAAAGGATGCGGTACTCGCCGCGCTGAACGAAGGCGCGCTCGTCATCACCGGTGGCCCTGGCACGGGCAAAACGACCATCATCCGCTTCATCACCGCCATCATGGAGGAGATCGGGCTGGAGGTTGCGCTCACCGCCCCGACCGGCAGAGCCGCAAAGCGCATGAGTGACGCAACAGGGCACGAGGCAAAGACCATCCATCGACTGCTGGAATATGTTCCCGGCGAGGGATTTCTGCGCAACAGCGACGACCCGCTCTACTGCGATATGGTGATTGTGGACGAGATGTCTATGGTAGATGCATCTTTGATGAATGCGCTGCTCAAGGCCATTCCCGTCGGTGTGCGGCTCATCCTCGTCGGCGATGCGGATCAGCTCCCGTCCGTCGGCGCGGGAGATGTCCTACGGGACATCATCAGCAGCGATACCATTCGCGTCATGCGGCTGGACGAAATTTTCCGGCAGGCGCAGTCGAGCATGATCGTCACCAATGCACACCGGATCAATCTGGGCAGTGCTCCCCTGCTGGACATTCCGGAGAGCGACTTTTTATTTGAAGATGTTGCCTCACAGGATCGCATTCTGGAACGCATCCTGCATGTCTGCACACATCCGGGCGAGGTGCTCACCACCAACGAGCCACTCTTGGATGTACAAGTGTTAGCGCCGATGAAGAAGGGTGTGCTCGGTGTTTACAACATCAACGCGAAGCTACAGGCCGCATTGAACCCGCCCGCACCATATAAAAAAGAGCACATCAGCGGGGAGTCCATCTTCCGCGAAGGCGACCGCGTCATGCAAATGAAAAACAATTACAAGGTGGAGTGGCGTCGTCGTCTTGCAAACGGAACCAGCGAGGATGGCACGGGCGCGTTTAACGGCGACCTTGGCACCATCCATCAGATTCACGAAATGGATCGCTCGTTGAGCGTAATCTTTGACGACGAACGCCTCGCTGTGTTCGACTATACGCATATCGACGAGCTGGAGCTTGCCTACTGTATCTCTATTCACAAGAGTCAGGGCAGCGAGTTTCCCATCGTCATATTGCCGATGTTCGGCGCAGCGTCGCCCATGATGACGCGAAACCTGCTCTACACGGCGATTACTCGCGCAAAGAGGCAGGTGGTCTGCATCGGGCGCAGAGACGCGCTGATGAGCATGGTAAACAACAACCGAACCGACCGGCGATACACCGCGCTGTGCAATCGTCTGAGCGAACTCAAGGTGCTCGGCATATGAGCGCTATACAGCCACAGAAGCTCAAGGATACCGTGTTGGATGCGCTTTACCCGCCGGATGTCGCCTGCGCGCTCTGCGGGCACGAGACGCTGCTTGGCAGCGATCGTCTCTGCACCGACTGCCGGGAATCGCTCATCCCCGCCCCCGCGCTTAGTTTCTCAACGCCGCTTTGCGGCATCACGGCGGCCTATCGCTACATTGGCGGCGCGAGAGAGGGCATCCGTGCGCTGAAGTATCACAATCAGGTACGCCTTGCTCCGTTCTTTGCCGGTGCGATTGTGATTCCACCGGAGTGGCATATCGATTGCGTTGTGCCTGTCCCGCTGCATCCGCTCAAGCAGTGGCTGCGCTCCTATAATCAAAGCGCACTGCTTGCGGAGGAACTATGCCGCCGCTATGGGCTAACGCAGCAAAACGATCTACTGCGGCGCACGCGCTTCACCCGTTCGCAGACCACGCTTGGTGAATTTGAACGGGCAAAGAATGTTGCAATGGCTTTTGAAGCCATGCCGGATGCAAAGGGGCAAAGCATCCTGCTCGTTGACGATGTCACCACAACCAATAGCACGCTCCTCTCCTGCGCGATGGCGCTGCAAGTAGCGGGCGCAAAGCAGATCTATGCCGCCTGCGCAACCGCTGCCGTGCATACCGGCAAAGGAAAGTTGGAGGACGATGAGTCCGCCGAATAACGCACAAATGCCACCCCTGCGGGCGGCATTTTTTGTTTGCAGATTTTCTTGTGCACGATTAAATATAGATGTTTTTACCCGCCTGTCTGCCGGAAAAGAAGATGATCACGATTAGAACCCCGACGCAAGCGAATGTCGCGTTCCAGTTTCCAGTCAGGTCAAAAAGCCATCCCCCGAGAATCGGCCCGATTGCACCAAATCCGTAGCCCAGCGACTGTACCATGCCGGAGAGACTCGTCGCGCGAGCGGCATTGCTCGTTCGGAGGCTGATGAGCAGCATACATAGATTAAAGCAGCAGCCCGTTGAAAAACCGTAGAACATCACCGCGATCGTCAGGAAGATCGGGTTCGTCGCAAACGCCAGTCCGATCAGTGACGCGATATAGAGCACCGCTACAACGGCAATGATCCCGCGCTGATCCTTCAGTCGCGTTGCAATCGCCGGAATGAGAAACGCAGCCGGAATGGTTGTGAGCTGAAACGCAAATGCGATATAGCCCGCCTGTACCGGTTCAAGGCCTTTTGAGAGCGCAATGGTCGGCAGCCAAGCGGCAAAAAAGTAAAATAGAAATGACTGCGCCCCCATCAAAATTGTCAGCCACCAGGCGGTTTTTACGCGCCAGACAGATTTTTGAGGTTCGGTTACAATATTGCTATCTACAACGCTTGCATTTAGGGATAGATTTCTCTGCGGAAGCCAGAATAGAATGCCAAGTGCCGCCAACCCCACCCAGACAGCCATAGAATTGCGCCAGCCCATGCCTTGTAAAATGGATAGCGGATAGCTCACCGCCGCGGACACCGCCGCAAATGAAGTCATAGAGATCGTGAATGCGCCAGTCGCGAGGCCGATCCGCTCCGGAAAACGCGCCTTGATGATACCCGGAACCAACACGTTTCCAATCGCGATGCCTGCGCCCAACAGCAGTGTGCCGCCAAAGAGCCCGGCAGTTCCCGCAAAGGAGCGCAGCGCAACACCCAGCGCAATTGCGATCACGGCATAGAGCAGCAGATACCCTGCGCCCAGCCGGTCGCTTAACCGCCGGACAAAGGGCGCAAGCGTTGCAAACATGATCAACGGAA
>JAEWYV010000124.1 GCA_023458615.1 Bacillota bacterium | reverse complement strand
TATAGCTACTCGCGACGGGGTTGAAGCCAACCGCGCGGAGCTGAAAGCCCTTAGACGTGTAGAAGAGGAAATACCAAATTGCGATGCCGAGCAAAACCGCGATCACGATGCCCCATGTGATGCGAAGATCGGGAATGATGCGGCCAATCTTCGTCGCGTCCGGCACGGGCGCGGTCTGCGGCACGCTGCCTTCGCGAAGGGCGGTTGTGTAAAGGTAGCCCATGAAGAGCGTCGCGACATAGTTGAACATGATCGTGGTGATCATCTCGTTGAGCCCGCGCCAGGTTTTTAAGATGCCCGGCAACAAGCCCCAGATGCCGCCCGCGACGGTGCCCGCGAGCACGGCGAGGATCGTGACCCACCAGCCCTCATGCCCGATGAGCAGGCTGACCGTGATGGCAGCCATTGCCCCCGCGAGAAACTGGCCTTCGCCGCCGAGGTTGAACACCCCGCAGCGATAGGCAAAGCAGGTGCAAAGCCCCGTGAAGATCAGCGGCATGGCGCGCACGACGGTGTTTGCGAGGTTTGTCTTGCTGCCAAACGCGCCTTTCATCAAAAAGCCAATCGCCTCGACAGGATTTTTGCCGAGCGCGAGGATAATCAGCATGCCGATGACAAACGCCAGCAGGATGGAGAGAATCGGAATCAGGATATTGAGCGTCTTTGTTTTTTGCACTTCGTTTCCCCTCCTTTACTTGCCCGCCATCGCGAGGCTGATGGTTGAAATCGGCGGATTTTTGCCGGAATATTCGCCCATGACCTCGCCCTCGAACATGACGATGATCCGATCGGACAGCTGGAGCACCTCGTCGAAGTCCGCGCTGATGAGCAGAACCGCGCAGCCTGCGTCCCTTGCCGCGATCATGTTGTCGCGGACATAGCGTGTCGCGCCGATGTCGAGGCCACGTGTGGGATGGACGGCGACGAGCAGGTCCGGCTTAGCTTCGAGCTCGCGCGCGAGGATCACCTTCTGCTGGTTGCCGCCGGAGAGGGAGCGGATCTCCTGATCCATGCCCTGACAGCGGATGTCATATTTGGCGCGCATCGTCTCCGAATAGGCGCGCATGGCTTTTTTCTTGAGGTGCCAGCCGTTGAGGTCGCAAAACGCGCAATCCTGCGTGCTCTTGAGCAGCAGGTTTTCTTCCACCGTCATGTTGCCGACGAGGCCCATGCGGTTGCGGTCCTCCGGAATGTGGCTCACGTTCTTTTCAATGAAGTCCGCCGCGGTCACGTGGGACACCTTGCAGCCTTTGAGGATGACCTCGCCCGCTTCCGCCATCGAAACGCCGGTAACGATCTGGCTCAGCTGGCTCTGCCCGTTTCCGTCCACGCCAGCGATGCCGAGGATTTCGCCCTTGCGCACCATCATCGAAACGTCATTGAGACCGTTATGCTTGCTGGTCTTGTTGAAGTCCACGTTTCTTAGCTCGATGACCGGCTCGTCGGTGGATTCCTTCTTTTCATATTCGCATTCGACAAGGTCGCGCCCGATCATCAGGTTTGCGAGTTCTTTTCCGTCCGTTTCGCCGGCGGCAAGGGTTTGGATCGTCTTGCCAGCGCGGAGGATGGTTACGCGGTCGCTGACATGGAGCACCTCGCGCATCTTGTGGCTGATGAAGATGATGCTCTTGCCTTCCGCCTTGAGTTTGTCGATGACGGCATAGAGGCCTTCAACCTCAATGTCGGTGAGAGCTGCGGTCGGTTCGTCGAGAATGAGCAGTTCCGCGCCGCGATAGAGCGCCTTGAGAATCTCCACGCGCTGCTGCGCGCCGACGGAGATGTCGGTGATCTTTGCTTCGAGGTCGATGTTTAGGCCATACCGCCACGAAAGCTCCAGAATTTCTTTTCTGCGCGCGGCATGATCGATGAAGATGCCCTTGTAGCGCTTATCGCCGAGGATGATGTTCTGCATCACCGTCATGGCTTCCACGAGCATGAAGTGCTGGTGCACCATGCCAATGCCGAGGCGAACCGCTTCGGCGGGGGAGTTGATTTCAACTTTTTTGCCGCGGAGGTAAATGGAACCCTCCGTCGGTTGATACAGGCCGATGAGCACGTTCATCAGCGTGCTCTTTCCTGCCCCATTTTCGCCAAGCAGGGTGTGTACTTCGCCTTCGCGCACATCAAAATTGATGTCCTTGTTGGCATAGAAGTCCCCAAACTGCTTGCTGATATGCTCCATACGGAGAATCTCGCCCATAGACCACGTCCCCTTCCCGAATTCCGGCGGATGGCAAAGCGTTTGCCCGGTACTATCGTATGTGTTTTTTTGTTTTACGTTTTGTGAGTATGAAAGATTGTTGCGTGATGATGACTGTTTTCGGCTTGCTTGTGAATCGGTAATGAAAAATCGAATCTACAAGCAATATAACAAACGTTCCGTACGGAAACCGTACGAAACGTCCTTGTTTCGCCGCGCTCAGGCGTGCATCTTCTATTTTTTTCTTTCATCTTCACGAGGGCAAAATGTTGATTTTGCTTCCGGAAAACTGATTTCCAAATAATATATCATATCAACCGTACGAGAACCGTACGGATGGGGTTATATAATATTTCGGAATCACCACTAAATATACTACGCGAATAAAATCTGTTGGATTGTTATTAAATGCGATATCATTGTTTCGTCGCGCCTTACTTCATTTAAAAAACATGGCATAACGAAACGTTCTATTGATAATTATAAGGAGTTTTTGAGGCGTTGAAAAACAATATCTAGCGAACACCCTTAAACCATCGCTATAATTGTTGTTGGATGAACCTATACTTCCTCCTTTTTTATCTCAACACGAACTATTCCGTTGAGTGAATATATCACATTTTTTTCCTCTGTGAAAATGTGAATCGTGCAATTTAATGGGAAATTATGGTTATAAAGAGCATCCCCCTCTAAAGATTGCGGACCCTGATGTTTCTCGTATTCGACTTTTGTTACACGGAAAAACTTATCGACTCGACCATCTTGATAGAACATTTTCAAAGTATACATCATACAATCTCCTTCGGTATATTAGTAATAATACTATACATCATATTCGTGGCAAGCAACATAATTTTCTAACAAAATCCCATGTTGCCCACAATATTGATTTTTACTTGTACCAGCGAGGTGGGTTATATATCGTACTTCGAATTGATGGGAATCTTTTCAACAAAAGCAGCGGCTACTGAATACTGCTTTCTAGATTGCAGTATGTTAACGAGAAAACTTCGTAAATCGGTGCATAGATCACTTAAGCATCAGCGATCTCGAGAAACACAAACTAGCAACTCAGAAAGTTTTGGGCAACCTTGCAGCGCGATGTATACAGAATAAATCACCATGTATCTGTTTTGCACATGTAACGCTACGATGATAGATATAGTTTCAGCAGTATTGACCACGAGAACTGAATTTTTACGATGGTACTTAAGTAAAGTGTGTTGATTCCGTGATATTTAACCAAATCTATTGCAATAATCACTATAAGTGATATAATTCAAACAAAGGAAGGGAGCCGAAGCTCCCTAACCCGCCACTACTTGGGACGCTTGTTGGCGCAAGCGTTCCTTACTATTTTGGCGATAAACCGAAAAATAGCAAGGATTGAACCCAGTGCGCATACAACACCTGTTATGGTGTCGACAACACGAAAATCCATACGTTGCCCTCCTTTCTTCTGTATTCGGCTCACGCCGCCATCTTCAGCGTTATACCAAAACGTCAGATCAGAGAATCCCCAGTAGCATATATGTATTTTACCACAAGTAACATTGATAAACAATGCGCCAAACACGGCGCGTTTTGTTTTGTTATGGGCGAGTACGTAAAGGGAGTATCCAGTAAAATTTCGGGGGTGCGCTCAAACGACAATATTAATAGAATTCTTTCCTAATTCAAAGAATGTTGAATAAGGTTGAGAATCAAAAAAACCACCCCCTGCAAAAGCAAGAGGTGGAAGTCATACCGCGGAAGGAGCGAATTCCCACGGTATTCGAGGGTGCCAGGGTCAAGATTTATACCGCGCTTGCGCCGTAATTCGCGAGAACGCGAGCCGACGGGTCGTTGACATTGCAGCCTTCCCAACTACGGTTCGGCATCCAGAAGTCCTTGACCATATGCGCTTGGCCGGGGTATTCGGCCTCAAACAGTTCGCGGTACAGCAGCGATTCCTTCGTGAAGGGCGTCGCGAAGGTGTATTTCTTGCTGCGCTCGGCAAACTCCTCGTCCGTATAGAGTTTCTCGGCATATGCCTTGATCTGGTCGACCATGGAATGCCCAACCGCGTCCGAAAACGCGGCTTTCTCGCGATAGAGAATATCCTGCGGCAGATAATCCCCCTCAAACGCGCGGCGGAGCAGATATTTGCCTTTGCCAAAGCGGTTCATCTTGAGGGCGGGGTTGATGGACATAACATACTTGACGAAGTCCAGATCGCCAAACGGCACGCGCGCCTCCAGAGAGTTTGCGGAGATACAGCGGTCCGCGCGGAGCACGTCGTACATATAGATTTCGTCGATGCGCTTCTTGGCTTCCTTTTGGAATTCCTCTTCGCTCGGCGCAAAGTCCGTGTACTTGTAGCCAAACAGTTCGTCTGAGATCTCACCCGTGAGCAGCACGCGAAGGTTCGTGTTTTCGTGGATGTACTTGCAGACAAGATACATGCCGACGCTTGCACGAATCGTCGTGATGTCATACGTTTCGAGAATCCGCACGATGGTGCGCAGGGAGGCGATGACCTCCTGCGGCGTCATGATGACCTCTGTGTGGTCGGAACCCAGATAATCCGCAACCTGCTTGGCGTATTTCAGATCGATTGCATCACCCACCATGCCGATGGCATAGGTGCGGATCGGGTGCGGCAGATACTTGTTGGCTACCGCGCAGACCAGCGAGCTATCCAAGCCGCCGCTGAGCAGGAAACCGAGCGGCACGTCTGCGTCGAGGCGCTTGACGATGCCGAGGGTGAGTTTCTCGCGGATGTTGTCGCAGACCGCGTCCAGCTCGTCCTTGGAATACTCGCTAACGTCGGTCAGGTTTGCATACTGAACAAACTCGCCGTCTTTCCAATAATGTCCCGGCGGGAAGGGCTTGATAATCTCCGCCAGCCCGGCGATGTTCTTCGCCTCGCTGGAGAAGAGGATTTTGCCGTCTTCGTCATAGCCATAGAACAGCGGGCGAATGCCGATCGGGTCTCTGGCTGCAATCAGTGAATCGCTCTTGTGATCGTAAAGGATCAGTGCATACTCCGCGTCGAGCATCTGGAACATGTCTGTCCCGTAACGTTGATATAAGGGTAAGAGCAGCTCGCAATCCGAGCCGCTCTTGAAGTCGTATCCTGAGAATAATTCGTCACGCATTTTGCGAA
>JAEWYV010000123.1 GCA_023458615.1 Bacillota bacterium | reverse complement strand
ACGTCCGCGCTTAACTCAGGCATCTGAGTCATTGCCGAGCGATAGAGCGAGAGAATCGAATCCATCGCACGTTGTACGTCCGCAAACGCGCCCCTGCCATCCAAAATGCCGGGTAAGCAAATTGCGGCATAGAGCCCGCCAAGAAAGACCCCCGCGAGGATCAGCGCGGTATAGGTGTTACTCACCTTGCGGGTCATAAGCGCATAGATCAGCCCCGCAGCCAGAGCGGAGGCTACGGTGAGACCCGCCGCAGCAACAGGCGTATACAGCTGAAAAGCCGCTATGGCAAACGCCGCCGCGGGCAGGGCAATCCAGTAAGGCTTCGTGCGCGCGCCCGCATACGCCCATAGTCCCGGCGCAAGCAAGAGCGCAAAGGGTAACACGGCGGCTGCTAATCCAATCAGTACCGATAACAAGAGAACCGGCCAGCCGCGACTGATCTTGCGCGGAGCCTGCTGTTGATAATGTTCCATGGTATCATTTTATCGTCCGGCGCGCAAAAATACAAGTTCGGCGAACCTATTCCGCGTGAATTTCACCCGAACCGGAACAAAGCAATCAAACAAATTCGCGCAACACACCGTAAACGTTGCTTAATTTCTATAAAATGGGCTGGAGTCGTTTCCTCCAGCCCGGTCAATCTTCTCAGTTTTCCACAGCTGTGCGGCTGGTATAATCCGCGGCAATGTCCCATGTCCCCAGAGACAGCTTTTTGAGGAGGATACGCTTTACGCTCTCATCAATCCGCTCCTGCGTCAGCCTGCCGTCCGCTGCGGCTGCATTGAGTGCGTCGGCAATCACCTGCTGTTTGTCGCTCTCCGCGCCACACACAACGATATCCCCGCCGGCAAGAATAAATCGTACCGCTGCATCGCCGATCTCATAGCGCTTGGTCAGGCCCTCCATGCGAAAATCATCGCTGATAACCAGCCCTGTAAAGCCCATCTGCGTGCGCAGAAGGTCGGTGATGATGGGTTTGCTCATGGAGGCGATGTCCGTCGCGTCCAGCGCGGGATAGAGCACATGCGCAACCATAATGGCATCCACGCCCGATGTAATCGCGCTGGCAAACGGCACGAGATCGTAACTCTTGAGTTCTTCCAGCGTCTTATCCACCGTGGGTGTAATCGCGTGGGAGTCCTCGTTTGTGCCTCCGTGTCCGGGGAAGTGCTTTGCGCTGGAGAGAATGCCGCCCGCGTGCAATCCTTCGATCACGGCGCTGCCGATCGCGGCGGTGATGCTTGCGTCCTCGGAGATGATGCGTGTCTCCAGGAAGGTATTCATCGGGTCTTGTGCAACGTCCAGCACGGGCGCTAAATCCATGTTGATACCGGAAGCCATCAGCTTCGATCCAATGGTCGTGAACTGTTGCGTTGCATAATCCACATCCCGCCGCCGCCCAAGCGACCGCGCCGAGACAGGCTGTGGACTCCATCGGAAGCGGACAACGCTGCCGCCCTCCACATCAATGCTCACGAACGGAGGGATACTCGTGCTGACTCGCTTGGCAATCTGCTGTGTCAAATCCTTTGCCTGACGAAAGCCGCCGTCGCTGTTGGTGCTCTTGATGTTCGGCCCGTAGAGGATGGCGTTTCCAACCGAATGGTTGCTCCAAACCTCACGAAACGGATTTTGTACGTCCGATGTTCCCGTGAACCCGAACATCATCAACTGTCCCACTTTTTCCTGCAAGCTCATGTCCGCCATATATCGATTGACCCAGTCCTCGGCGGTCTGCGGCTCCATTTCAGGTGTTGCGGTGGGCGCCGGTGAATCGGTCGGCAGCGGGCTTGGTGTTTGCTCCAGCACCGCGCTTGCCTCTGGCATCGCGTCCGGCTCCGCGCGCCAAACATCGTAATGCAGGGCGGGTATGACGCCAAAAAGCACGCCCGCACCGCCGCCGAGCAGCAGCGCGAAAACCGCCAGAATCAGCAGTAGTTTTTTAAACGCGTTACCAAACAATGGCGTTCTCCGTTTCTCTATATACAAAAATCCGCATCCAAAATGCATTCTAGCAATGCGGTGATCGATGATTGCAGACGGACAAAAGGAAACAACCCCGCCTGTCTGCGTGATTTTCCTCATTATACCCCGCCAAAGCTAATAATGTAAACCTTACATTCCCACTTGCAGCGCTGCGCAGCCTTGCAAAACGCGTCTTACCCGTACTACAATAGAAGTCGATCCTGCTGTGTTTTGCGGCGGGAAATAACCGAATACGGGAGATTTTTCATGGAACCGTTCTCTCAGATCGCGTACAAGCGCCCCGATATGGGTGCCTTAAAAAAGAAACTTCGCCTGCACCTGAAGGCGCTAAAGCACGCTTCCTCTTATGAAGAGGCACGCGCGGCCTATCTCGCCTCTCAGGAAGAAAGCGGACATGTTGAGACGGCGTATGTCGTCGCAAGCATTCGCAACACCCTCGACACCACGGATGCGTTCTATGACGCGGAGATGAAATACTTCAACAGCGCGCTTGCAATGCTGATGCCGATTAGCAAGGCCTTTACCAAGGGACTTCTGCGCTCCCGTTTTCGTCCCCAGTTTGAGGCGGAGTTTGGAAAGCAGCTCTTTACCCTCGCGGAGATGGATCAAAAGACGCAGAGTCTGCGCGTCATATCGGATTTGATCCGGCAGGGCAATCTAGAAAACGAATATAAAAAGGCCACCGCCGCATGCAAAACCGATTTCCGCGGCGAAGAAGTCAATTTCTACGGCCTGCTCAAGCACATGGAGAGTCCGGATCGCGCGGAGCGCAGGGAAGCATTCCTCGCGTGGGCAAAGCTCTATGAGGGCATTTCGGACAAGTTGGATACGCTTTATGACAAGTTGATCAAGGTACGCGTCCGCATGGCAAAAAAACTCCGTCTGCCCGACTATACCGCCCTTGGGTATCTCAATATGCACCGCGCGGATTATGGTCCGGAGGAGGTTGCCCGTTTTCGCGAGCAGGTTCGTCTGGTGATTGTGCCCGCCGTGTCAAAGCTCCGCGCGGAGCAGGCAAAGCGGCTCGGCCTGACAAAGCTCGCCTATTATGACGAAACCTGCGTCTTCCCCGAGGGGAATGCGGACCCCATCGGCGGTGAAAGTGAACTGGTTTCCATTGCGCAGCGCATGTATCGCGAGATCTCGCCGGAGACGGGTGAGTTCTTTGACTTTTTGAATGCCTATGGCCTATACGATCTGGAAACCCGCACGGGAAAACATCTCGGCGGTTATTGCACATATCTTGCAGACTATAAAGCGCCGTTTATCTTCTCCAATTTCAATGGCACGGCGGCGGATGTCAACGTGTTGACCCACGAGGCCGGACACGCCTTTGCCGGCTACACCGCCATGCGCAGTCAGCCGCTGATGAGCTATATGAGTTCTACCAGCGAGGTTAACGAGATTCACTCCATGACGATGGAGCATTTTGCATATCCGTACCTCAAGGATTTTTACGGCGTGGATCAAGCGGAAAAAGCCAAATACGCGCATCTTTCCGGCACACTTTCCACAATCCCCTATTTGGTGAGCGTGGACGAATTCCAGCATAGAGTCTACGAAAAACCAGCCATGAGCGCGAAGGAGCGCCGCGCCGTCTGGCGTGAGATCGAGCAGAAATATCTGCCGTGGCGGGATTACGAGGGTGTGCCGTTTTTGGAGGAGGGCGGATTTTGGATGCAAAAGCAGCATATTTTCCTCTATCCGTTCTACTATGTGGACTATGCCTTTGCGCAGGTTTGTGCCTTTGCGTTCTACGGTCGCATGAAGCAAAACCATGATGCTGCCTGGACTTCCTATCTCAATCTCTGCCGTGCAGGCGGCAGTAAGGGATACTTTGAGCTGCTCGCGCTTGCGGGACTGGATATCCCTTTTGCGGATGGCAGCGTTGAGAAAGCAGTACGCCACGTCATTGAGGAATTGAACCTCTAATCACGATAGTCCGAATCAACAGGTCCGCCCTCGCTTTTGAGGGCGGATTTTTTTGATTCGCGTGTTGTTTACCGTTCGGCTGTCATTTTTCTCGGCAAAAAAGGGCAATTTACGGCGTTTTAAGTTGTAAACAAGTTGTGAGTTTTGCCATTTTCGTTGAATCCGGCAAATACAGTATGATATCATGATTGCGTTTTGTAGACATTGCGTCATTCCATATGAAGAAGAGGTACCCACTAAATGTCGAAAGTCATGAAAATCATTCTGATCGTGCTGTTGGTCGTCGTGCTGGCCGTCGTCGGCGTTGGCATGTATGTGCTTTCCAGCATGCGCTCCGATGCGGTGCAAACCGTCGCGAAGCCCACAGAGGACTTAACGATGACCACCGAGGAGCCCGCGACCATTCAGGTTGTGTCCGAGGAGCCGACCCCGTCCCCCACGCCAATGCCCATCTACGAGGAAGAGGCGCTGGATGATAACATCGTCAACATTCTTCTCATCGGCACAGACTCGCGCAGCGCGGACGAATCGGAGAATTCCGAAGGCCGTTCCGACTCGATGATCCTCGCCTCGCTGAACAAGGAGACCGGCAAAATTGCCCTCGTATCGTTCATGCGTGACGCGCGCGTCCACCGTATCGGAGAAAGCGGACGCTTCACCTTCTACAACAAGCTCAACGGCGCATATCGCGGCGGCTACGGCGGCGGCGGTGCAGGCGAGCTGATCAAGACCATCAACGGCAACTTTGGTCTCGATATCGACCAGTATATCGCCATCGGGTTTGACGGGTTTGCCGCACTCATCGACAAGATCGGCGGTCTGGATGTCGAACTCGATCAGGCCGAGATCAACTTCATCAACGACCGCATCAAGGGCGACCACGACATCGAACCCGAAATCGTGAAGAACGCCAAGACGGTTGATGCCGCACCCGGCGTTGTCCATCTCGACGGCGTGCAGTGCCTAATCTACGCGCGCAACCGTCATACCGGCACGGACGGCGGCGGCGGAAACGACTTTGAGCGTGTCAATCGCCAGCAGGAGATCATCCAACTTGTTTACAAGAAGGTGACCACCTCCATGAATGAGCAGAGTGTGCTTGCTTTGCTGAGCTTTGCCACCAACTACATCACCACCAACCTTGACCTGAGCACGATGGGTTCGCTGATCAAGGTGTTGCTCACCACCAAGATGGAGTTTGTGACCACCACCGTCCCCGAAGCGGGAACCTATAAGAACTTCTTAGCGGAAAAGGTAAACAAAGAGACCGGCGAGACCACCTATGAAAAAACCGACCAGCTGGAGTTCAATATCAAGAAGGCTGCCGCCTCGCTCCAGACCCTGCTCTACGGCGCAGAGCTGACACCGGAACCCGAAGCTACGCCGGAACCGTAAACACACAAGCTAGTAAACAAACCGCCGTGCAGTTAACTGCGCGGCGGTTTTTCTTCTGCTCTTTTTCAAAAAAACCACTACAAATTCCAGTATTTGGCATGCTATACTGACGGCATGAAACATTGGAGAAAACGCGCCTTTCCTCTTTTGCTGATCGTCGTGCTTGCGGCTGTATTTGCGGCAACGAGCGGTTGCTCTGCGCCGTTTTCTGCCGTGCCAGCAGAAACGCTCGCGCCAACGTTGTCTGTCTCATCTGTGCCCTCTCCCTCGCCCACACCGATACCTGAGATTGCTATCATCGGTGCCGGGGATTCCGAACCATTTATCGAAGGCGCAAAAGAAGCGGCAAAGGATGGCCCATATACCATTGTGGTAATTCCTGGGGGCATATCATCACGCGCCTCCTTTCATCCGCAAGGGGTTGCGGCGGTGATCGTGTATCTGAAAAAAGGGCAAATGTTGCCCAATACCGATCTTCCCATCTATGTATTCTCCGCAGACGGAGCCAGCTTACCCGCCGGTATCGCCGGATTGACCTACCAGCCGCGCGGCACCGAGCAGGCGGCGCTGGAGGAAGCCTTATCCTATCCGCCGCATCTGGCCCCCGTGCGCATGATTGGCTTGTTTTCCAGCACCAGCAGCGAGGCCTATGCCGTCTGGACGAGCGCCGTTGCCAAGGGGCAGGTGTTCTCCAAACGGGAATATTTTGCCGACGCCAGCGAGGTGCCACTTGAGGAATGGATGACGGACATGTTTTCCCGTTATTTTCCGGGCATGCTGGACGCAGTCTATGCTGAAAACGGCGCGCTCGCTGTTGCCGCGGCGGATAAACTCGCAAGCCTCGGGCGAGACGATTTGGAGGTTTTCTCCGCCGGTACGGATTCAGACGTGCTCCGTTCACTTTCACCGATTCTGATCTGCGCCGTTGGCACCGATGACAAAGCCGCCGGTGCACGCTGTTATGCAGAGGCTGTTAAGCAGCTCTCCGGTCAGGAGGCGCAGAGCGATCAGCTCTCGCCGGAGATCTTCTGGTATTCTCCGAAATCGTAATTGTTTCTAACCATCCAATCGTAATTGTTAAATCATAACCATAAACATAGAGGCACGGTCACCTGTGCCTCTATGTTGTCTTCCATATTCTTGGGGATCAGTTCTGAATGACCCCCCAGCCCTTGATGATGCGGCCGGGCCGGACATATCCTGTTTCATTTTGGTAGACGATCTTTGCCCAGCCGTCCTCTGTCGTCTCGAGTAGTTTGATCGAGACGCGGGCAGGCACCTTGCAGATCTGTTCAGCATCCGTCTTCGGCTCGGCAAAGAGCCACTCCGTCGTCTTCATGATGTCTGCGTCCTCTTTGGTGTCCATCTGACCCTGCAAATAGGAGATGTAACCGCGTAGAACGTAGCCTTCCTTTTTGCCAAAGCGAACCTTCACCCAGGCTTCGCTTTCAATCAGCACCTCCAGCTCGTCTCCAACGCTGAGCCGCGCAACGGAATCAAACGCGCTACCGCTCCCCTTTCGCAGGCGAGCGCCCTCAACAGTGACCCAGGCATGCTTGTTTGGAAGCTCCGGTGTCTCGTCCACTATGGTTTTTTGAATCGCATTATAGTCCGCAAATGAAAGACGGCATTTCAGCGCCTTGCGCAAATCGCTGTTGCTGGGCTCGCTTGCGCTGATTCGTACGGTTGTGCCGGGGCATGCATAATAATAGAGCCATCTTGCATCCTCTACATACAGCCGCACACAGCCATGCGACACCTTGTCCCCGATATCACTGTAAGGCTGGCGTTTCATCGCATCCACCGAGCGCTTGCCAAAGAGCAGCGAATGGAAATAGATAGACCCGACAATCTGCACCCAGTATCGCGCGTATTCGCCGCTAAAATTAGCAAATTTGCCAAAGCGCTCCCGCCCGCCGATCTTCCAGATGCCGCGCGGGGTTGGCGTCGCCTCGTCCTCTGGGTCCGCCTCATCCACATCCGTGCGTCCGCTGGAGCATAGAAAGCGGCGCACCACCTTTGTGTATTCGCCCTTCTCGTCCTTTTCAAACACAGTGACGATCTGATTGCGCAGATCCAGCAAGATATAGTACTTCTCCGGATCGTTGTTCTTCAATTCATCCCGCGCATATGCCCGGCCCGGAACCAGCCACACGCTCAGCAAAATAAGCCCAGCGCAAAGTCCGGCAATCATTCTTCGCATGCGTTCTGTTCCCTCCCAAACATATACAGATGCGCGGGAAAGGCGTTACCCGCTCCCGCGCAAATGGGTTTGATTGTTTATTCGCCGCGCATCAGAAGACGCGATAGGCGCAGATGAAGTGTGAGGACCAGTATCCGCCGGAGCTGAGCACCGACGAGGACTGACGAACCTGTCCTTCCGAGGAGCTCGCGTCAATCATCTTCCCGCCGCCGAGATAGATGCCAACGTGACCATCCGAAGCCGTACTGCCGGAAAACACAAGGATATCTCCGCGTTCGATAGACCCCATGCTGGACACCCTTGAGAACCGAGAGGTCGATCTCCATGCGATCGATGTCATATAGCTTGTGCTGACGCCCGCATTTTTAAGGCACCAGTAGACAAAGCCGGAGCAGTCGAACGTATTGGAGCCCTTCGCGCCGCGCACGTATTTGCTGCCAATCTTGCTCTCGGCGAGCGCAACGAGCTTTTCGACCCCCGTCTTGTCGGAGGCGCTGGCGGTCGATCCGCCGGAGGAAGAACCGCCGGAGGACGAGCCGCTGCTGGAAGAACCGGTGGTCTTGTTCTCCTTTTTGGTGGAGGGCGGGCTGGAAGCCTTCTTCGCGCTAGAGGAGTTCATCATCGTCAAGGTAACCCCGCCAACCTTACCGTCGGCTGATAGTCCGGCGCGCTTCTGGAACGCCTTCACGGCGTCTTCTGTAATTTCTCCAAAGTATCCGGTCGCATTCGCGCTGGACAAATAGTTCAGCTTTGCAAGGCGCGTCTGCATGTTCTTTACATCCGTGCCGTAGTCGCCAAGCTGCATCACCATCTCCTGCGCCTTGCCGGAGAGGATCATATCGCGCGTCACAGGGCCGAGTTGGCCGTCTCGTGTGAGGCCGTTCGCCTGCTGGAACGCCTTGATGGCAGAGACCGTCGCCTTGCCCATCACGCCGTCGGGTTTGAAGGTAACATAGCCGAGCTTTTTTAGCGCTGTCTGGCAATCCTTGATGACCGGATTCTCATCGCCCAGCTTATATGCGTTACCAACGACATCCTCACCGTAGAGCATCTCGAGTGTCTTGCTGCCGACTTTACCGTCTGCCGTCAGGTGGTTTTTCTTTTGAAATGCCTTTGCGGCTTCCTCGGTCTTGTCGCCAAACTGGCCCTGGATGTTTGCTTTGTTGTCCAGATAGCCCAGCTCATAGAGGCGCTGCTGCACGCCTTCAACATCGGGGCCGGAATCGCCAAGCTGCATGACATACACCTTTGCTTCCTCGCTCATCAATGCAGCAAAGGTTGCTTGCCCCAAGATGCCGTCGTCTCCAAGTCCGTTGTGGCGTTGGAAGGCCTTGAGCGCGCTGTGCGTCAGTGGGCCAAAGTGCTGGGTCGGTTCATCGGAATCCATATAGCCCAGTTCCATCAGGCGGGTTTGTACGGTCGCAATGATTTCACCGTCGTCACCTGCTGCGACCTCTTCGGTAAGCGTAACCGGCTGAGGTGTTTCGGTAGCCGTCTCGGCGTCAGTGGGCAGGGTTGCATCCTCGGTTGAATCCGTAACGCCATCCTGCTGTGTGGTATCACCGGTTTGAGCAGCATCCGCGTCGGCGCTATCCAGCGCGGTTGGTTCACTCTGCAGTGCGGTGAATGCCGCTAGTTGCTCCGCATTCTCTGCTTTGGAGTCCTTGCCCGGCAATGCGATGGCAAGAATGATAGTCGTAATCAGCACAAGGCCAAGCGTACTGCTTCCAATAAGGAGTGTACGCGGCGGCAATTTCGAAAGAAACTGATACGCTCGGCGAATGCCGAGATAGATGCCGCGCGCAACAACACGCAGGGCTTTGAGAAGCCCCTTCTTCAGCTTTTCCACCATCGGCTTGACGGAGGAGGTATCCTTTTTGCTGAAGCCGAAATCATTTCGGCCCATGCCCGCATCCAGCATCTGATCTTCCGGCGGAAGTTCTTCAACCTGAACCAACTTGGTGCTAAAGGCGGCAATCTGTTTGCCCAGTTTCTTGAAAAAGCGCTTGAACTTGAACTTCTTTTTCTTTTTCTTTTTGCGTGGCGCGGCATAGCGCTGTTCGTAAGTATCACTTACCGGCTTTTTCGCGGTGCGATTCTCTGGGTATTGCGCATATTTTTCGCGCTGAACACGCGAATCGGCGGCAGCATATGGATTGCCGTCGCGCCGGGAATTCTTTTCTGATTTATAGTCACCCTTGTGATCGCTTTTGTAGTTACTTGATTTTGTGGCGCCAGTGGTTTTCGTCTTGTTTGCGCCGGATGCATGGTGCTGCCCGCCGCGCGCGGGGTTTCCCTGTGCGGAGTGGCCCTTGTGTGCGGGGGCACCCTGTGTGGGTTTTCGCGTAGAATGGGAATCAGTAGGCACGTTTAGACTCCTTTCGGCGTTTGGCGAGGCTTTGCCGCCGCCTATCATCCAAATCATGTGTCATGCTGAGTATAGCAAGCAATCATGACGTTGCGTTGAACTTTTTTTTAACGAATCAATAATACCGCGTGCGCGTTTGCTGCCTATCAGCCGTCGAAATATTCGCCGCGCCGGTAATCGTAAATCGCCGCGTTGTATTTCTTAAAGTCATCCAGAACACGCCCTGTTCCGATGGCGACACAGGAAATCGGATCCTCCGCAATACGGCAGGGCACATTCGTGCGCTCGGTAACGTAACGATCAAATCCGGCGAGCAATGCGCCGCCGCCGGTCACTACAATGCCTGTGCTAGCGATATCGCTCGCGAGTTCCGGCGGAGTTCGCTCAAAGAGGCCACGTACGCGCTCCATAATGGCGGCGAGCGGCTCGCTTAGCGCATCCACCATCTCGTTGGTCCCGATGGGAACTGCCTCCGGTAGCCCCGTGATCACATTTCTGCCGCGCACTTCAATGATGCGCTGTTCTTTTTCTATATGCGCGCGCCCGTATGCAATCTTGATATCCTCGGCATTTCTCTCGCCGATATAGAGATTGTGTTTGCGCTTCATGTAGCGACGCAGTGCGTCGTCAAACTTATCCCCGGCCATCTTAATGGAATCGGAAAGCACGGTTGCGCCGTAGGCAATGACGGCAATATCCGTCGTGCCGCCGCCGATATCCAGCACCATATGCCCCTTGGGCTCGTTGATATCAATGCCCGCTCCAATGGCGGCGGCAATCGGCTCTTCAATCAGATAGCTATATCGCGCGCCCGCCTCATCCGAGGCTTCGATGACGCATCTCTTTTCCGCCTCCGTCACGCCGGAGGGGATGCAAACCACAGCACGCGGACGATAAAGCAGCCGCGTTCCGACAACCTTTTGAAAAAAGTACCGCAGCATGCGCGCCGTCACGTCAAAATTCGAGATAACCCCGTCCCGAAGGGGTCGGATGACGACGATGTTGGCCGGTGCACGGCCCATCATCTTGCGCGCTTCTTCGCCGATTGCGACAATACGGCCAGTCACGCGTTCTACGGCGACGACGGAAGGCTCCTTGAGTACGATTCCCTTGCCTTTCACGTAGACCAGGGTAGTGGACGTGCCGAGGTCGATGCCGATATCGGACGTATCAAACAAACCCATTTTCCAACCTGCTTTCATGTGATCCGTTCGGACGAACACAGCATATGATATCAACATATTTTAACATGAGGTGATCTGACCGGACAATCAAACAAAGTGTGAACGGAGCATGACGGGAAAGGCGTCCTGCACAAAAATGCCGCCGTTCGGCGGCAGAAAGCATCGTTTTTCGCTCTTTGTACTACGCGTCCATTGCCAGCGCTGGGTTCAGCACCGCGCGCCGGAGCACCTGCCCAATCGGTGCAGCAATGTTCAGCGTTGCGCTCCCGCTCCGGCTGGTGTGTCCAAGATTGATCACAACGAGGTTTCGGCCGTGGAAATAGTCAATCAATCCGGCCGCCGGATAAACCACGAGCGATGTGCCGCCAATGATCAGCGTATCCGCCTTATCCATCTGGGCAATCGCCGCATGGAGCAATTTCTCGTTGAGCGGTTCTTCATAAAGTACCACATTCGGCTTGATTATCCCGCCACAGGAGCAGGTCGGAATGCCGGTTCTCTGTATCACATCTTGCATGGTAAACGCACGACCGCAATTCATGCAATAATTTTGATGCGCGGAGCCATGCAACTCATAAACCGTCTTACTGCCCGCCTTTTGGTGCAGACCATCTATGTTCTGCGTGATGATGGCGGAGAGTTTCCCTTCCCGTTCCATCTTGGCAAGCGCGCGGTGGCAATCGTTTGGCTGCGCATCCGGATAGAGCAGATACTTTTTGTAATACTCGAAGAATGTCTCCGTGTGTTTCTGAAAAAAAGAGCGGCTCAGGAGGGTTTCCGGTGGGTAACCGTATTCCCGCATGGCCGCAAATACCCCTTCACTGGAGCGAAAGTCCGGAATTCCACTCTCTGTGGACGTCCCTGCCCCGCCAAGAAACACAACGCGCCCTGATCTAGACAAGATTTGCTTTAGCTCATCAACCTTTGCCAGCTCAGTTTCATATGCCATTTTCTTATTCACACTTCTTCCGAAATGAATTGTCCGATTCGTTCATACCCCGAATCGGATGATTGATTTGACGATACGATTGTTGCCTTTATTGTAGCACGAATCGACCCATGTAGCCGATGCATTTTGAAACAAATTTGTGATTTGTATACTCTTTTATTCCAGTCCGCCTGTGATCGTTCCGCAAAGCAAAAAAGTTCCCTATTTCTGCCCACTGTTTTCGTAGATTCCGCCATAAGCCATATGGTAAAATACACATATGAATACGAGATTTTATAATGCAAGAATTCTTCCGCTGGACGGAAGCACAGCCATGTTTGCCGGAGAACTTGTTGTCTCCAACGGGCGCATCGCCGCGCTCGGTAAAAAAGCGGACTTTTCGGGTTCATTCGATCGCGAGATCGACTGCAAGGGAAATCTGCTGATGCCGGGCTTTAAAAACGCGCATACGCACAGCGGCATGACCTTTTTGCGTTCGTTGGCGGACGATCTGCCCCTTCAACGCTGGATGATCGAGCAGGTGTTCCCCAAGGAGGCGCAGCTCACGCCGGACGACATCTATGTGCTCACCAAGCTCGCCATCATGGAGTATCTCACGAGCGGCATTACCATGATGTTTGACATGTACTTCTGGCGGGATAGCATTGCCAGCGCCGCAATCGACACCGGCTTTCGCGCCTCACTCGTTGGCTGCGCCAATGATTACGGCGGAACCGCGCAAGAAACCGCGGATGAATATGCCCGTTTTACCAACTTGAATCCGCTGATTACCTATCGGCTCGGGTTCCACGCGGAGTATACGACAAGCGAGCCGCTGCTGCGTGATCTTGCCGAAATGGTGCAGTCCCTCAAGCAACCGTTCTATACTCATCTAAACGAAACAGCAGCCGAAGTTGAGAGCTGCATCGCACACAGCGGCATGCGTACGATTGAATATCTCGATTCGCTCGGACTTTTCAATTATGGCGGCGGCGGCTATCATTGCGTTCATGTTTCCGAACACGAGATGGAGATCATGCGCGCGCGCAATATGATCGCCGTATCCTGCCCCGGATCCAATACAAAGCTGGCCAGCGGCGTTGCGCCCATCTATGAATATCTCAAGCGTGGCATCCCGGTCGCCCTCGGCACCGATGGCCCCGCCAGCAACAACTGCTTAGATTTCTTCCGCGAGATGTTTCTTGTCACCGGGCTGCAAAAGCTCCGGCACGGCGCGGAGGCGGTTGACGCGATGGATGTGCTTACCATGGCCTGCCGCAATGGCGCATACGCCTGCGGATTTGACGATTGCGATTCACTCGCCGTCGGCAAACAGGCGGATATGATTTTGATCGACCTCAATCAGCCAAATATGCAACCGCTGAATAACATCGAAAAAAACATTGTGTATAGCGGAAGCAAACAGAATGTATCGCTTGTCATGATCGCCGGAAAAATCCTCTACGAAAAGGGTGAGTTTTTCATCGGCGACGACCCGCAGCGCGTCTACGCCGAGGCAAATCGCATTATCCGCGGCATGAAGTAAGTCGGCTTCTGCCAAATCACTTATCAAAAGGATATAAGACATGAGTCTGAATAAGAGAATTGCGCCCCTGTTCGCCGGATGGGAGGAAACGCTGATCTGGTCGGTTCTGGAAGGGCATATGGGCTTTGCGATAGCGGACGACGAGCAAAACCCGACCAGCGCGCAGGTTGCCGTTGGCGATATCTGCTTCTTTGCAGGCCGTCCCGATGAGGGTATCGCGGCAAAAGCAGGTGCGCCGGAGTTGGTGCCCCAGAACGACGCGTGGTGCGCCGTCATCGAGCGCGTTTGGGGCGAAAAGGTACAGCGCCGCCTGCGTTACGCCATCAAAAAAGAACCGAACGTATTTAATAAAAGCACGTTGCAATACTATGTCGATTCGCTACCGGAGGAATATGAGCTCCGGCTCTTTGACGAAGCGATCTATGCCCAGTCATTTCAGGAACGCTGGTCGCAGGATTTTTGCGGTTGCTTTCAGGATTGCGGCGATTTTCTCCGCCGAGGTCTCGGCGTAGCCGTGCTGCGCGATGGCATTCTGGTTTCCGGCGCAAGCAGTTATAGCATCTACAGCGGCGGTTTCGAGATTGAGATCGATACCAAGCCGGAGTATCGTCAGCGCGGTCTGGCTACGGTATGCGGGGCGCGGCTGATTTTAGAGGCGCTGGAGCGCGGGCTGTACCCGAGCTGGGATGCATTTGACCTGCGCAGTGTCGCGCTGGCGGAAAAGCTTGGCTACCATGTCGATCACCCCTACACCATGTATCATATGTGCTGATCCAGCAGTTTCGCCAATTCAGGAACTACTTATCATTAGCAAAACCC
>JAEWYV010000122.1 GCA_023458615.1 Bacillota bacterium | reverse complement strand
GCACTGACCCCTGCCGATCTGCTGCATAAAAACGGGCATATCGGTCTCTACGTTGGCGGCGGCTATGCGGTGGAATGGATGGGCGGGGCGTATGGATGCCAGCTCACAAAGCTCGCTGCGCGACGTGGCTGGAACTTTGTTCAACAGAGGCTGGATCGATTTGTCAACTGGACGGCGTATCTGAGCCCGAATTTGTACTAGGAGGTGAAACGTATGCAGGAATGGGATGTTGTTGGCGTTATCATCGCCCTGATTGCGCTGATGACTGCGGTGATTACACCGATTGTTAAACTCACCCATGCGATCACAAAGCTGACCTTGAGCCTTGAGAATATGGAAAAGGGAATGGAGCAGCTCACGAGGAGCAACCAAAGCGCGCACGAGCGCATCTGGAACTATGCACGTGAACAGGACGCAAAGCTGGGAGATCATGAATCGCGCATCCGCGTGATGGAAGAAGAGCTGGCATAGAAACACGCAATGATTCACTACAAGCCACAGAAATAAAAATAAGGAGAATACGAATGAAACAACTCATGGACTATGGAATGCAGATTGCTGCAACATTGCTCATCACGCTCATCGGTGTGCTGGGCACCTATCTCACCATGCAATTGAGCAAGAGCACAAACCTCAAAAACATCAACGACGCGCAAAAGGAGCTCACCCGCGTCGCAAAGATCACCGTTGGCGAACTGCAGCAGACGCTGGTAGGCGACCTCAAAGCGGCAAGCGAGGACGGGAAGCTTAGCCAGCAGGAGATAATGCAACTGCGCGAGAAGCTGCTGGATAAGACGACAGAGAAGCTCTCCGCCCCGGCCTATGCGCTGCTCGCAGCCGCTTCGGTAGATATCGAAGCATTGATTCTTGGCGTTGGTGAAAGTTGGATTGAGCAGATCAAACAGAAACCGATCAGCGCGAAGTAACACAAGAGCGCAAAAAACGCATGCCGCCCGAACCGGACGGCATGCGTTTCGCTATGCAAAGAAGTTAAAATTCACGGACTACGACCGAAGGCGCAATCTCGGACTCAAGCGAGCAAACGCTAAGACAATAGCCGGGAAACGGACGCAAGCAAGCAAATCGATAGAAAGAATCCTGCTGAAGATTTGCGGTGGTCTCGCCTTCCGGCAGGATTGCAAAACTGACGGGCGAAATCGAGAACCCTACGCCCTCCGCCTTGAGATAGCTTTCCTTCAATGTCCAGATATGAAAAAACTCCGTAGCCGGATCGGTTGCTTTCTCCAGATAGGCGCGCTCCATCGGATGAAAGAAGCGGGAGGAAATTTTCTGCCAGTCAATCGGGCGAATGCGCTCCAAATCGACACCAACGGTTTGCGAGGAGAGCGCAAGAACGGCATAGTCTCCCGCGTGCGTAAGATTGAATGGGGTCCGATCCGGCAAATGAGGCTTGCCTCGCTTGCCTCGCTCGAAGCGCGCATGCTGCGCTGCTTCGCCAAACACGTTGTAGAGCAGCAAGCCAGCAGCCAAACTCAACAACGCATCGCGCGAGGCGCCGAGCGCGCGCACGCGCGCCTGACGCTCCTCGTCCAACAGGGCGAGTAACTCCTGTGCTTTTGGCGCGATTTGATGAATATTTGCTGCAAAGAGCTCTACCAATTACGGAATTCCTTTCGATCAAAAAATTCAAAAAACAAGGCAAGTGGGGTTCAGCGCAAAACGACTTTTGTTTTCCATTTTCCGCTACGGTAGCGCAGAAGAAAGAAAACAGCGCGCACAAGCCAATCCGCCGTCATGCCATACCAGACTCCCGCGACACCAAGATGAAAGCGCGTAACGAATAGATAGCTCAACCCGAACCGCACGACCCACATGGAGGCAGTTGAGAGAATCATGGAAAACCGCGCGTCACCAGCCGCGCGGAGCGCATTTGGAAAGGCAAAGGAGATTGGCCAAATGAGAATGCAAGAGGCGGCAAGCACGGGCATGACATGCTCGGCCATGCGAGTTGCTTCCGCACTCAGCGGGAAGAGACCGACAATCCAGCGCGAGAGGATGAGTACAGGCAGATTGACCGCAAACATTGTGACATACGTGATGATCGTGAGTTTTTTTGTATAGGATATTGCCTGCGGATAGTCGCCCGCGCCGATGCACTGACCAATTACGGTCAATATCGCGAGACTCATGCCCATGCCGGGCACGATAATGATATTAAAGATGCTGCCAATGATGGCGTTTGCGGCGATGGCGGCGGTGCCGAGTCCGGCAACCAGAGTCTGAACCAACAGCTTGCCGAAGTTGAATAAGCCGTTCTCAAACCCGTTTGGAACGCCAATGGAGAGGATACTCTTTACCATGCGAGGCTCAAAGCGCACGGGAAAGAGGCGGGATAAATAGATGACGTTGGTTCGGCTGCGAATTAAAAGCAGCATCATGATTGCAGCAACGGCACGCGAGAGTGCGGTTGCGATACCCGCGCCGAGCACACCCATATGAAGCAGATAGATCATGAGCGCATTTGCAGCGATATTGACAACGTTCATCACAAGGGATACATAGAGTGAGACGCGCGCGTTTCCCATTGCGCGAAAGAGCGCCGCACAGGCGTTATACAACGCCAGAAACGGGAAGGAGATTGCCGAAAAGATAAGATAAGTCCTTGCGCTCTCTGCAACGGCAGGGGCCACGC